>JAJYPK010000164.1 GCA_021795465.1 Bacillota bacterium | reverse complement strand
GGAATGGCTACCGCTTGGACGGTAGCCGTAGTTATGCCTCGAATCATGGAACCCGCTCCCGCTAGCCCTTCTACAACAAATAGCACCGCCAATACAAACAAATGCGGTCCTTCGACCAAGGGAACCGCCAGAAGCGGTATCGTGACAAAAATTGTCCCGAGAATTAAGGTCGGGCCTAGGCCCATTTTGCGAGTTATGCGGCCGGCCAACGACGACCCAATTAACGCCAATACCGAACTAGGCCCCAAGATGATCCCCCACTCGGCAGGGGTCACTCCTAACTCACGAGTGGCATACAAAATATAAACCGACATGAATATCGCTCGAAATAGGCCCTGGACCAGTTGGGAGACCAACATACTGCGGAGAACGGGAGACAATCGAATAAATCTCATCCCGTCCCCAATCTTATGGTTGCCAACATCGTCAACAGGAGGTTCTGTCGGATAAATTCGTGCCAACGATGCAGCCGAGGCCAAAAACGACAGGGCATCCGCCAACAATGCGAGTGGTGCCGAGAAAATTTGTATCAACCAACCTGCAATGGCAGGACCCACAAGAAATGCCATGGCTTGAGATTGCTGGAGGATACCGTTGGCCTCCGCATACTGATCGCGTGGCACTAATGCAACAAACAGCGTGCCGGACGCCACCCGAAAAAATACCGAACAGACCCCGGCGAGAAGCCAAATACCCCCTAGGAGAGGCACGTTGAGTAGATGAAGGCCTACCGCCAGGGGAATCCACGCCAGCAATAATGCCCGCCCTAAATCCGACCCAATCATCACCTGCCGTCGTCGTCCGTAGCGGTCAACCCAAGCCCCCACCTGGATGGAAAGCAACAAGGAGGGAAGCGCGCCTATCGCCGTTAAGAACCCCATAGTTTCTGGTGTGACGTGGAGCACCAATACGGCCGTCAAGGGAAATGCCAGCATACTAATTTGACCACCGACCATAGACAACGAACGTCCTATCCAGTACCGTCGGAACGAGGATTCTTGCAAAACAGGCGGGATTTGTCGCATCAACCACTTCTTGAACCTCATGGTAAATCCGCTCCCATGGTAAGGGATTCACGCGTCACGATATATCTCGCTAACGCGGCATCGAAACTGAGCGGATCTAACCATACATCGACAATCCATCCTCTGACAATAGCCACGCCATTTACCAATTGGGTCACTCCCTTCAGATGGTTCAGGGGGGATGGCGACGGATCCGGTCGTTTGACATTACTCGGAGACGAATGCGCCCCTAAAGGAAGTCTTAGTCAGTTACCCAGGTAAGCGGTGGGTAGCAAATTCCTGTGAACGAGCCGTGTGCCCAGATTTGAACCCATGTTTAGGACGAAAGATGGGTTACCAATACCACTTAACAAAAAACGCACCGTCCCTGGAGAAAGTGCGTCCATGCATCCTAACATCATCTAAATCGGGAGTTCGCTAGAACCAGTTGTTGTTACCACCGCCGAACATGCCTCCCAACAAGTCCCCCACCAGATTACCGACGATGTCTGCCGTAATTAATGTGCCCCAATTGAGACCGCCATTGCCTAACCCCATCCCACCGCTCCCCCCTGGCTGGTAACCCGGTTGACCGCCGTCGGGCGCAAGCTGCACGATACGCCGAGGATTCGGTTCCGGCGCCTCATCCTCGTCTTCGGTACGAGGTGCGGAGGCCGTCACCCCGGGCAGAGCCAGCTCTTGGGCGGCATAAAGATAAGTGCGCAATACGCCGTCGTAAAAGAAACCTTCCGCTTGCTCATGCGTCTCGTTCGGCACTCGTTCTCCCCGCCGAATGGCTCCCAAAATGAGATCCGCCGATGACTTCTTGGTTCGGGCATCCGTCATCATTAAGACCGCCGTTTTTATTTTATCGGCATGGCCGACCGCACCTTCCAAGAGCTCTATCCGGGTGCCCAAGAGTTCTTCGGTCTTCTCGGCCGCGCGCTGCATCGCCAATAAATGCTCGATCGGGCATCGGCCTTCCGCTTCAAATCGCGGGCCTGGTAGAACCGGAAGCGGTGTCCTACCACTTCCGGGATAGGCGAGCTCGCGGCGCACGGCGTTGACCAAGTCAGGCACCTGACGGTAAAAGTGGGCGGCCTGCAAGAAGGTCACGTGC
Source organism: Bacillota bacterium (assembly GCA_021795465.1). GTDB lineage: Bacteria > Bacillota > Sulfobacillia > Sulfobacillales > Sulfobacillaceae > JAKADJ01. The sequence continues at coordinate 5,236 of JAJYPK010000164.1, read as the reverse complement.
GGCACATGTTTGGGATGGTCTGGGTCCAAAAACGCATCCAACACAAACGCATCCGCAAACGTCACCAGCACCTGGGCGGCGCCGTAATAGGCGCGGGCACGCGCTTGCGGTTGTTCGTCCCCCACATTGCGCATCTCGTCATCCAATTCATAAACCATACCGCCCACACGCCGCAGTCCAGTCAATTGTTGAACCACAGGATCCTCGTGATGCAAGCCCAGGGCCTGCGCCAATCCGAAATGGAGATGGTCTTTCCAACCCATTGTCCGTCAGTCCTTTCAAGCCTACTTAACACGCTCAACTCTAGTGTACTCTGCATGATGGCATTCGTCACCCAACAATCGTTACAAGCTAAACGACCGCCGGGGACTACCCGCCCACCCCGGGGATAGAGCCATTCTGCCCCCATACGGAAATCTCCTGGTCACGGCTTATTGGTTCCGGTTGATGTAGCTTTCAAATAAGACCCGTGGCCCACCTGAATGGCCATGGCGTGACTTTTTGGCACACCGATAATTGTATAGATACGTATGTTCTGTGTCGTCTTCATATTCGTTCGCCATAAACCGGGCCCATTATCGATGCCATGCATAAACAACGCGCCATCCGACCGTCCGATCTTCGATTTTGCCACGGTCGCAGGACGTATCTGGTAGTACCGAACTAGACTTTCCGAAGGGGTACGCAGGACGAAACGTGGATGTTTTCCCGCATCCAGCGAGAACAGCAAGCCCAGCCATTCCGCGCACCTGGAGTTTTCTCATAAATGTCACTTCCCTTTTTAGCCACTCCAAGCGCCGGTTTACAGAACATAACGGTGGGCAGCACAGAAATGTTTTCGGTAGAGCCTCAGTGCGACCATCGGGACGGACACCACGGTACTAATGAGCCAAGGTTGTTCTTCTCGAAATCGGAGCGACAGTGGAAGGACGGGTAGACCTCCCAGTGGGGCTACATGATTAGAATACGACGACAACGTTGTTTGTGGTTAAAACCGCACTGCGCTTTCGTTTGGGACTCTACGTCACTGGTCGTTGCTCTACTCTAACCAACCTCAAACGTTATTATGGTGGTTTAGGAGGGGGACCAGGTGCGCCCTCCGTTGGTGGTTCGTTCTACCACGAGGTGGGGACTATGGCAAGTTCCCAGAAGCCATCCGGTATGCGGGGTAACAAAGTGTATGCTATCAGGGGAGGTGATTCCCGATACTGTGCCGATAGCGGTCCAAGCGTGTCCTCCGGTGGTCGTTCGATAGATGGTGGACCCGATGACCATCCAGCCTCGTTGTGGGGTTAAAAAACTCCAGGCGATGATCCCTGGCGTTAATTCACTGGTTTGAATGGGAGTTCGGAGAGCCGCAGTGCCTGTCCCGACGGTCGTCTGCCAAGTCGGATGCGCGGCGCTCCAGTGTTCCGTAGCAACCAGAGATTGTGCCGCCTGCGTTCGTCGCCATATGCTCGGGAACACGATCTGTGACGCCGAAAGTCGTTGCGGAGTCCCGATGTCGATGAGGTTGTGAATGGTATAGCCCGGCGGTGCCGGTAACACCGTGAAAGTCCACATTCGCCCTCCATTCGTCGTGGTCCATAAGAATTCTTTCCCAGCTCCCCCGAGAGGACCCGTTGCGATCATCCACCCAAGAGAAGGCGTTACAAAACTCATACTCATTTTTATACCAGTGCGGGGCATCGTGTGGTTCGCGGTTCGGCTCATGGCCGACCAATGTTGGCCCCCATCCGTCGTGGCATAAAGAGCGGCAGCTTGATATACGGGAGGATAGGAGGCGCTCCCGCTGAATAATAAAAAGCCATCCTGGCGATTAATGAACTGCAAGGACGAGGCCGACAAATTGATGGGAATTGTCAGCTTGTCCGTCTGACGCCAACCATCGCCGCCATTCAACGTGCGTTCAATTTGCACGTGGTAACCCCTGTGCCGCGAAGTAATAGCGGCCCATGCCATCGCGGGGCTAAAAAAATCCACTAACGCGGGATGCATGCCTGCGGGAGCGGCGGGTTGCCAGGTGTGGGCTCCGTTGGTGGTTCTCACAATAATAGGCATCTGACCGTGTGTGTTTTGCATCCGAGTACCCCAACCGTCATCGAGGGTCATCATATGAGACCATACAGCGTGGCTATTGCTGGTTGCAGGTTTGGTTTCTGATGTCATAGAAGGGGGCACCGCCAGCATTGTTCCACACCCGACCAAAGAAAGGCCTCCCATTACTCCTCCTATCACTATTAAACCTAAGAATAATGCTTTGTCATTCACTACTACGCCCTCCATAAGACTCTCTTAACATGTGTATAACGTGGAGGACGCGTTACACGTTACCGGGGACACACTGCCAAAGTTTAGGGACTCTCCCGTCGTCTTTTGTTGTTCTATCGGTGCCACGCCCCCTACGATTGCCTACGCGGGGAGCGAGTTGGGACGCAGGGTCCAATTTTGACTATGTCAATGCAGCGACCGGTTACTCCCGTGGCAACACGCCGGCCAGTCAAGCCATCGCCGCCGGTTGGTAACGGATTTTATCCGGGTTTTAGGGGTCTTGGACAACACTCGCCACGAGGTCGCCATGGCGAATGTTTCCTGGGAATTGTTGGGGCCAGGTGCACCCGAAAAACCTATCGAATAACCAGGTTTTTGGTACCATGTCAGCGTTGTTGACAACGCTAACTGGTTAGTCGCGGTGTTGTCTACGACGAGAATTGCCGCTGGCGCCGACGGTAATCGCGTGAAGTGGATGGTATCGACCATCGTGGTGGCACGTCTCTTGGCGGATGGTCCAACCGCTTCAAAGATCCACGGGCCGCGATGCCATCTCATAAAGAACTTCCTATCGTATTGCCTACGGTGCCAGCGGGATCCGTGCCATGGGAGTACAGCATCCCAACCATTCCTTTGGGTAACTGCACTCGGATGCCTGACTCAATAGGTTTAACAAAAAATTGGGCAAATGCGAGAATAGGGACCGGATGCTGGCGCTGGGAAATTGAAACCGGTTGAGCCCAGCCCACTTCCCATGTGGCAATGGGTGATTGCACGCGGAGAGACGTTAAATGGCGCACAGTCCCGTTCGCTTTGGTTAATTGATTGGGTTTGAATTGATTAATTCCCATGGGCTTAGACGTCTCCCAAAGGGAGACAAAGTACTCATTGCTCGCCGGTTGTAGCACCACGATAGCCGCATACGGAGCGATCCCGGGAAGTGTGGTGGGTCTTTGGATGGCAACGGTCCCACCCATGCTCAGCCATATTCGCCGTCAGGGAGCCCCGGGTGTCCCTTGGCCTTTAGTGAAGATCCCTAGGTGTATAGCGTTAAAAGGATATGAGTGCCCCGCTTCAACCACCTGTCATAGCTCATACTTGCTCTTGCTTAATGTCGAATCGCCCTCGTCTCGTCAAGGTTCCCGAGAAAGGGCATCAACCCATCAAGAGAACCAATGAGTAAGGGCTTTCCTTCATAACCAAACTCTGAAAGATCCGACTCTTCCAAGTCGGAGACCGGTCCAAACACACGCTCGGTAATACGCAGCACTTCGACAGGAGTGTGAAATCCATGTTGGCGAGCCCAGACCAGGCCACCAAACACCAAACGGCGCATCAGGTCCTCTGAGCACGAAACCATTTTGCTGGTATCCGCGTTCAGGGCCCGAAGCTGGTCGATGCGCTCGAACACGCGTCGCGACACGTTAGCTTTAATGAACGCGTCTTTAAGTCCCAGCCCACGTAAATCCACCAAGAACGCAACCATCCGATAGCTCTCGATATGCCCCTCTTCTCGCTGTAGCAATTGAATCGACGCCATCCCCTGGTCCTTCCATTCCTGATTAACGCGGATGGTCTCGATCTGCCACACGGAATGGGTTATCTCTCGCGCCAACTTCTTTTGAATAGGTGTGGATGGCCTTTTCTTGGTATTCTTCGGACGTTTCTTAATCTGGCCGTTTGGGCCCCGTGCCATGGTTTTTCCTCCCTAATTTGCCTCTCATTAACCCATGCCCTTATACATAGGCGACTCTCGCATTCCCACCAGCACTAACGACCATGGGACGCGAGCCCCGTAAGTCGAGCGCCCTCAAGGAACGCCCCGCTTCCCGTCTTCAACGTAGAACCCTCTTCACGGTGTGACCATCTAAATAAGCCTCTAAATCGTAGATACAGAGTGCCTGGGTTGGGGACCATATCGTGTGCATTGCCAGCCGTGGTCCTATGGTTCCCGGGAGGGTCCCCCGTAACCACAGACACCCATGCGTGGTGAGTTTATTACCGGTAGTGCCATCTCCTCAACCTCTCCGCAGCAGGCCTCACAATAGGGTTCGGGTTCCCAGTCCTTGAACACCAGGGTCGTCGCAGGCTTTTCGCACTCAAGACAGGGGATCACGGGCAGTTCGTTACGCGCCAGAATTTCCATGGCGCCATGGTTTCCCGCCACATTCACAGAAATGAGCCGAATGGTAAGTTCCGTGGTAGAGCCAAAATCGTATTGGTATTTAAGTGTTCCCGTCGTTTGCAGTGCAGTTTTTAGACGTACGTTCATCCCCAACTCTCTCCCGGGCATCCCCCAACTCGGCTCCGGGTCAGCGAGGTAGGACACCGATCCTGACGAAAACGCACTCATGTGATCACAGCACTCAACCCACAAATCCCGAAGCATATAATCAAAACTCATCAAGTCAACCGATGTGGCCACTGTCATATAGACCCAAAAGAGACGGCTCAAGTCCTGTACCACAAGGAGCATATGATCTCCCTGACCCTTCTTGGCGAGACAACTTTTGATATGTTGGGTCATCTGGGCCTTGCTGAAAGTCCGCCCACAAAGGCGACATTGCCCTCTAGTCTTTGACGTCATCTCGATTCTCCTTCCCCCAATAGTGTAACAAAAATCAATGACCGCTTGCAGATAGGAAAATTGGTCTTCCCGCACAGAGCATAGCCGAATGACCCCAGGGATCCGGTCGGGTTGAACACCATTTTCAGGAACGGATTAGCACGTCACCCGGTCGGCGATCAGACCGTCGCCGTTGACTCTGGGACGAAAGGCATTAGACACCCCGAGGCCGACTTGAATAGCCATCATCCTAGACTTTGGGGCAGCGCTAGAGGAGACACCAGGATAAGAACAACAATGCCCCCAAGGCTAGACCAAGAGGTCACGCCCACTCAGGTGGCACCTGCAGTTGTCGATCCATCACAAAACTCCCATATCTCAAAAATTATGGAGCCCTCT
>JAJYPK010000163.1 GCA_021795465.1 Bacillota bacterium | reverse complement strand
ATCGGGGTTCGCGTAGGATCGACGCCATCGATACCCTTATTGCCGCCACTGCGTTCACTGAGGATGTGCCGATTGTGATCCTCAACGCCAAGCATTTTAATTTTATTCCTGGGTTATTAGTGTTGAATTCGGTCGCCGAGTAGGTTAAGTCTTAGACTCCGCATGTGGAGATACGAAAAATTAACGATTTACGCATGCGGAGCATTAACCGGACGGATCCCATTGAAACCGGTGCTGAATGGGAATCTGCAGCATCTCAAGGATTCTCCAGACGTGTGGCTTCACATGGGTCCATTGATACCAAACCATCGCCTCCTCTTCCTTGCGTTCCACCCACACCGTGCGCAGAGCATCCAAAATGACGGTCTCAGAAGGTCGCACGATTTTTCGGTGATCCGGTAATTCTAACGGCGGTTGGTCCACCATGGCCTGCCGAACCATCGCCCGCATAAAGCGGGCGAATTGTAAGGCGAGCAGCAGCAGATAGCCCAAGCCCACGATCCGTGTCGGCTTTTCGAGAAAAAACGCGCTCAAATGGATAGGGGATTTCATCCAACGAAACCCGTGTTCGTCTTGGTCTTGGGCCTTATATTCGTGCAACGCAGTCTGGGCATCACAGGTCATCTGGCTGGTGATGAGGACGAACGTGGCCCGCCGCGCCCGCTCCGCTTGCACGCGTTCGGGGGTCGGAGCCGTCCAGTGCCACTGGACGGTATACTGGGTGACCGTCGCCGGTGCCGTGCCGGCTTTCTGGCGTCCCCGGGTCCGCACGGGGACTGCTTGGGTCCCGATAGCCGGGGTCACCGTGTGCCACCGGATCTTGGCGGTCTGAACCCGCATCTCACTGGCGGCCGTTGCATCTTCGGCACAATGGAAGACCTGTTTGGCGAGTTTCTTCGCGGTTTTCTCCAAGGATTGCGCTTCGCGGGCAATTTCGCGTTGCAGGGTGTGCTCTTTTTTCTTGTCTAAGGCACTGGAATGGTAGACGAAGGCGCGTGCGGGTTGATCGTACAAGGTCGTGTCGAACGTGTGTGCTTGATAGGTGGCCGTCGCGCTTTTGGGTTTGGCGGCCAAGGTCCCGAGGGGTTCCCAGGGTTCTTCGGTTGCCCACGCCTGGTCTTTCAACCGATCACACAGGCCAAAAGTCGCGGGTAAGCGCCCGAGCCACTGCATGCCGAGCGCCCGGATTTTGAGGAGCGCCAGTTCCGCAATGAGGGCAGAATCCGCAATATAAAAGCTGTCTTTCCAAAAATCGTCGGGAAAATCCTTGTTCAGTTGATCCAACCACTCCGGATGCCAAGCCCGATCCGAGGTGTTGCCCGAGAGCATGGCCCCACCCAGCACACAACCGGCGTCATCGACCGTCAGGCCCGCCATAATCTGGCGCAGATCGGGTCGATGATCCTTACTGTGTCCCCACGTCAGCACGACCGGGGCCGTCGGCCCCGTGTCTTGATTGGGATAATCGCCACAGAGAGCAAACGCGGTCGTGTCGGTATGCAGCATGGCAGGCCCTGCATCCTGGACGGCCCGCATGCGGAGACCTAAGGTTGCCAGCAGCGTGCGCCCATGATCGGCCAGATCCTCCAACACGCGGCCCAGGGCATCATCATTGAACTGATGCGCCGTGATGCCTTCGCCCCAGAGAATGGGCAGCGGCAAGGATTCCGCCCACAGTTCGACGTGATAGAGCGGATTGTGTTGCGTGAGCACGTTGATGACGAGCATCAGCAGGACAACGCTGGGCGCGATACGCGCCCGCGCCGAATCCCAGGGTAATAGCTGGTCGACCACAGCGAGCCAATTCACGTGATCGGCGAGGGTCCGCGTGGCCAACGCGATACCCGTATTCGGAAAAATATTCGGGTCGCCGGATAGGTCGACCACGGACGTCGAGGATGGAGGTGTATTCATACCCGGATAATTCGCCATCCGATAGGGCAATCCCTTTGCGTAATATTCTGTCTATTTAAATACTCATTTGCCATATATTGACACGCGGAGTCTGGGTTAGAGTGCCGCAACTGCTGAAATTCTTTGCAGCGCAAGGGGTTACAGCGTCACCGATGTATTATCTAACTATTTGGTAAAGGTTACCGGAATTGCCAATAGGTTGAGTAATTATTGTTGGCGCGGAGTGCGGGCAGTGAGCGTGATGTACGACTTCTGAAGGCCGTCCGGGTCATAGTGATAGAGGACTTCTTGAATGGATGTTAAGGGCGCGGCCCATGAGACTGGAATCACCGCATCACCAGATTCGTTTGCAGGGCGCGCCGCAACACTGTCGCAGGTAGTCCTACGCCGATCATCACGGCGCCCGCCACAATCACCGTGGCCGCGACTCCCCACCGATGTGCAATGAGCCCTGACAGCAGAGTTCCCACTGGTGCCAAAATAATGTTCATCGATGATAAAATGCCGAAAATCGCCCCGCGCCGATGGGAATCGACGGTTGTTTGGCGGATGTAGGACAGGAATTGAACGCTTTGACTGCTCCCCCATTCGACCACGGTCAGCGCGAGGAGAAATGATTCCCAGTCGGGCGCCGCTCCCGCCAGGACCACGGTCACTCCTACGGCTACGGGCACGGCCACGAGAACCGTCTTGAAGTGATGCTGGATCATGTACGATCCCCATTTAATTCCGATAAGTGATCCCACCGTGCTCACCGCAAAGCACGAACCTAACCCTACGGCACTTAAATGCAGCGTCGATCGGCCAAACAGCACCAGCTCTCCCAGATATAATCCCATCCCGAAATTCAACGCGCCACCGAAAATCATCGACCATCGTAGAAGGGGATGATGCCAAGTCCACCGCATCCCGTCGCGCCATCGAGACCGTGTTGCCCCTCGGCGGCCCGTAGTGACCCGGGGAAATCGATAGAGGAGTGCTCCCGAGAGAAGAAATAAGACGATACCTGAACCCAATGTCCACGAGGTGCCCAGGGCGAGTGTGATGCCTCCCAAGGCATAGCCTAATATCCCTCGCAATAGAGTAATCCAACTCCAACGCGCATTGACCTTCGGCAAGTCCTGAGGCGGCAGCCATGCCGGCAGGATTACGCGACTGGACACGTTGCCCACCACGGCGAACCCATTGACACAAAACGTCACGGCCACGTACGCTGCCAGCTCACGGACGCTATGAAAGGGTACCACGTACAGCACAACGGCCAAAGCGGCCAACAGGCTACTCAGCACCATGAGTAGCCGCGGTTGGTATTCGTCCGCCAACCGTCCGGCCATCGCGAACGTGAGGGCCATCGTCAGTTGGGACGTGATGTTTACACTCGCGAGGGCTTCCGGAGCATGCCGCAGAAGACTGGCCTGCCATTGGATAGCAAAGTTGATAAACGCCAAAGCCAGCCCCGCGCCGAGACGGGACCACCACAGGACCCCAATGTGCTTTTGGTGATTCACGACGTCATGGGTATCTGTCACGCGAATACCACGCATCCCAGGGTATACAGAGTCCAAAGTTTTTCGCGTAGCAGCGGTATAGAGTCCATCATGCGGTCTAGTTCTGCGACCGTGTGGTCACCCGTGCAGTATTCCAGCAATTGCTCTGTATCGTGATCAATTTCGAGGACCGGTGCGTCGATGAGATTCGGCGTCCGCAAAAACAAGAGACGCTGTCCGGCAATGGACAGGATTCGTACCATGTGAGCTTTGACCGGTTTGAAATCGTCCAAGGAGTGTTTTCGGAGCGCCAAGCGATCTGGCAACGCGAACGATAAGCCATTTGGCTTATCGTTCCATTGCCAGAGTCTAGCCTCGTCCCATTGGATGGCCTCGTAACTGGACGATGATTTATCATAATTCTGGAGCAGGAAACGGCTGAAAGCCCAGGCAACCAGCAAGTCATTAGGCTGCTCCGCTTCGTTGGATTGGGATGTGAAGGCCTGCCACAGTGACGCCAGAACGCTCCTTGGCAATTGTCTTTCTGTTCGCGGCAGCCACGTCGACACCGCGTGCAGATTCACGTCACGCTCGTCCGAGGGGTGTAAGCCCCTAGTCTTGTGAATCACGGTGGTAAAAATCTCGGCATAGGATAGAGCCCATTGATCGCCTGGTGTCTGCACTTCACGAAATAAGGCATGGCCCTGGCGCCCAATTTCTTGGAGGGTCTCAAAACGATTCTGCGCGACAAACGCCAAGGCATCCGTTAGATGTTCCACGTCAAACGGGTCTACTACCAGCACATTTTCCTGATGCTGGAGACGATCTGCAAACTCAAGTTTTTGCACTATTTCCCGCGTGGTGATCAAACACTTCGCTGAGGCCATGACTTCGCGTGATACGCTCGGCGTGTGAAACTTTATCGGAAAGTCGTGTTCGAGAAACGCAATGGCCGTGCTGGCAGCAATGAAGTTTGGCACCCTCCACGGAGGTAGAAAAGGAAGAATCCAAACGTGGCTTTCAACGGCATTCTGGATGGCCACCTCTCTGAGGGCGTTCGCATTCCCCGCCACACATACCAGTTGGATCGATATGTTCGCTTGACGCAAAAGCGCAATGACTTCGATTAACTCGGTCATACCCTTAAAGGGCCCGGGTTTTCCATAAATGCCAACGACGGGTAGGTTGGGATTGAGCGGTCTTAGGTTAAAGAGGTCGTATCCCTGCGACTGGTATAATTGCAATGTGGCGTTGATGTCCATGGGCTCCGCGTCGGGAGAAAACCACGGTGCTACGGCTGGCCTATCCGGTTCATAAATCCTATGCCTGGCAATGCCAAGCCCCAAGAAGGGCCGTGCATTATGGGTCACAATCCCGTTCGCGTGCCGCAACATCTCTTTGTAGGTCCGCGTCAAGTCCGGCTGGTTCATCAGTCGCGACAAATCACTGCCTGCGTGTTGGACCACGTACGGGACACCGGTCCATTGAGCCGCCAAATAGGCCGCTAGCCCGTAAGGTTCAAAATACGAGCCGAATATCACGTCGGCACCATGCTGGCGAATCACATCGGTCGACAAACCCGCCAGTTTGGTCACATACGGGTTGGACCTCGGAACGTGAGCGTAGCGCACGCTCGTGGGAGTCGTATTAACCACCTGCACAGAGCCTCGGGAATCGTAATGTTGCGCCAACGCTGCCACATCGTGTGCAGATAGTCCCATTCGATATTCAGATTCGACTTCGTCAGCATTCGTCACAACCATGACGGTATGTCCAAGACGGGCCAAGGCGTGGGTGAGCCGATAGTTGAAGCCGCTCACCCCTCCTTGAATGGGGGGATATTTACCGATCACGCAAATTCTCATGGTTCGCCGATTCTCCTTTATTCGGATTGGGCCAACAGGCCATTGGCGGCACAATGTCGCAACACGGCCATATCCGCCTCTGCAGGACATAACTCCAAGCTGCGGATTGAACCGTTACAGTTCCGGAGAATCGTAAAGGCATGCTCACTAATTTCATAAAAATCTACGGAGGCCCGAACGGGGTTTCTCACGAACAAAATACATTGCGGGGCGGCTGTCAGCGATTGTGGAGCGCTTTGAATCGCTTCATTCTGGATAATGGAGAGCACAGGGAAGCTAAATGCTGCAACCGATGCGTAGACATGCAGTTGTGGATATTCCGGAACAAACTGAAGTCGGCTGGTGGATATCCGGCCTGACTGAGTCGCAATGCGAAGACGCGTTTCCTCAAACTTAATGAGGTCGTGAATAAAGTTGATTTCACGAGGGAGACTACCCACCTGCTCCAGTAAAAAGCGGGAGAAGTTGAAGGCGTCCGCCGTAATGCGATAGCAGTTGTTGGCGTCCGGACTAGACGGACCCTCTTGCAGATATTGTCGACCCAAGTCTTCGAACACGCCTAATGCATTCAAAATCTTCGTCGTATAAGGGAGTAATTGCCCGATTTGGGTGACCCGTTTATGCGCAGTGCGTTCGGCCATATCGACAAGGGCATCCGTGTCTAACCCCCATCCTTCGCCAGATTGCACATAACGTTCACGGAACCGCAGGTCTGTTAATAGCCAGGCAAGAGCTTCTTGTGATACTATCTCTATCACGATTTTTCGTCACCGCCTATCCTTCAAGAATTCGTTTTGCCCGATAGACGTCGCCCAGTAAAGCAGAAAAGTCGTGAGGAAAATTCTGATCTCGCTCGATGAGCGCACCACGAATGGACGAACGTTTAACGAGAAATTCAAACAAACGCCAAATCGGCTCTTGCACTGGCTCACTGTGGCTATCAACCCACTGCCCACGGCGGTCTTGGTGGCCACCAGCCAGGTGCACTTGGATGACCCGCTCAAGCGGAATAGCCTCTAAGAAGTTATAAGGGTCATATCCCATATTTTGTGAATTGTAGTAGAGGTTGGCTACATCAAGCAAGATCCCACAATCGGCTTCAGTAACCACCCGACGCAGGAATTCAGCCTCTGTCAATTCCCCGGGCAACCGGAAATAGTATGTGATGTTTTCCAAAAGAAACGGCCTATTCAGCACCTCTTGAACATGGCGCGCCTTTTCGGTAACTTGTCGTACCACCGCATCCGTAAACTGTAAGGGGGTAAGATTTCCAATGGAGATATCTTTCGTTCGTGTAAATGCCAAATGATCCGAAACCCATGGCGCGTTGAGGTCGTTCGCCAGTTGACAAAGATTGGAAAGATAGTGAGTATCTATTGGGCTATCCGTTCCGATGGACAATTCCACCCCATGGGGAACGATGGGACAACGGTCCCGAATGGGATTAAGGAGTTCGAGTGGCTGATCAAGATATCGCTCCGATATGATTTCGACCCAGTTAATGTTGTCGAGATGCGACGCAATTTGACTTTCGATTTGGTGTCGATAACCCAATCCGACGCCAATATACGGAAGTGAGTGGATATTCATTGGATCCTCCTTCGAAACCGGGATGTGCTGTATAAACAGCACATCCCGGACCTCATCATTGGCATTCAACGAGGCACGGCCCCGCGGTGCTAAACGGGGTCTCGTCCTTAACCTCAACCTGACGAATTCCAAGCTGAGGTGCATTGAGCGTTAATGTTTCCTGAATTACTTCCGCACTCATAAGAAATCACACCTCCTTTAAACGCAACATGTTTGTAACAGTGGCTAAGAATGACTAGCAAGTTTAACCTTAACGCGACTGGTGCCTTTAGTCAAATGAGGTAAATAATGTAAACTTCCTCGCCCACTTTTAGTGGATCCGGTCTGTCGATCACGTCTCGTTTGCTCTCATTCAACCAGCTTCTGGTGTTGCTGACGAGGTTTAATGGCCGGAAATAGACGGTGGCTGCTGTCCAAACATTGCTGTTGATGATGCCCGTGTTTTTTGGCTAATCTTTACCCATGGAGAGGAATATATTGCCAAAGAGGGGGTGAGTAGCCCCGATACGTGGGAAGCCGTCACC
>JAJYPK010000162.1 GCA_021795465.1 Bacillota bacterium | reverse complement strand
ATGGACATTGGCTGCCATCGGTCCCACCTTGGGGGCTTTTTTAATGGCGTTGGGCGGGATTCGGATGGCCCTGGCGATAGCCGGGCTGGCCTTGAATCCTTACTGGGTGTTTTGCCGCCGGGCTGGGCGCTAGGGACTCTTCTCGTCCCGTACCTCCCGAGAGCAATTTGCCACACGCCGTACTACGTATTTGTGCTGTTTATGGCGAGCGACGCCCTGCTCGCCCTCGTAGGATTCGCCCATGCCATCCCTGCGGCCGCCATCATCTATGGGACGAGCGGCTTCTTTGCTGGCCCCCCAGCGACCCTGTATCGGACCTGGTTACAAGTCATCCCCCCGGCCGCTTTGCTGGGGCGGGTTAACAGCATAGCACGGTCTTTGTCCTTTGGCCTGGAACCGGCTTCCGCGGCGATAACCGGCATCGCGAGTCAAGCGTTGACGGCGAGTGTCGTCATCATCGCGGCGGGCTCCGCCGCTGTGGTGCTGGATTTGTTTGGGGCAATCCGCAGTCGCGCCTGGGGCCGAGACGTGACCGAATCTGCCACGAGACCTTGAGCCCCTGACGACCGTGTTCCATTGACACGCTCACTGTCCAGGCAAATTTGAAGTCACCAAGAAGGCTGAACTTAACCCTGGGGTCCGGGAATATAGGTGTTGAGCCAATCGGCCATGGTCTCTAGCCGATGGATACGATGCCAAGGTTTTCCATCACGGCTCATGCCATGAAATTCATCGGGATACCGCACGAATTTCACCGGAGCCCGATTGAGATACTTGACCGCGGTATAAAGAATCTCGCCTTGTTCGATGGGACAGCGAAGGTCCCCTTCCTGGTGCTCGATGAGGAGTGGTGTCGTGATGTTTTCGACGTAGGTAATGGGACTTTGTTGTCGATACCATTGGTCATCTTGCCACGGAGCCTTTTGATTCGCACGCTTCATCCAATGCCAGCCCCCATCGCCGGTGCCGACCATGGCCCGCCAGTCCACGACCGAGCGCATGGTGACGGCCGCTTTAAATCGGTCGGTGTGGCCCACAATCCAGTTGGTCATGTAGCCACCGTATGAACCACCTGCCACACCGAGCCGATGGGCGTCTATCCAAGGCTCCCTCTCGAGAGCAGTTTCGAGTCCGGCCATGATATCGTGATAGTCAAGGTTCCCCCATTCTTTTTGAATGGCGGTACAAAATTCGGTACCGTAGCCCTGTGACCCACGGGGGTTGGTGTAAATGATCCCGTAGCCTTGGGCAGCCAGGTATTGGAATTCAAGAAAGAAACTTTGGGCATAAAGCATCATAGGCCCGCCGTGTATCTCTAATATCGCCGGATAGGTCTCGCCGGGTTTGAATCCGGTGGGCTTCATGACCCATCCATCGACCAGAGGCCCCCCTTCAACCTGGGTGGTGAATCGGGTTGGCATAGACAATTCCAACTGATTAAGGAGCTTCTGATTAGGATTTGAGAGGGTTTCTTGGACCTTCGAGTTGAGGTCCATCCATAGCACTTTGCACGGATTCGTCGGAGTGCTGCGAATTAATGCGGCATGTGTTTGCGCCCGATTCAGATCGTAACTGAAGTATACGGCGTCGTCTTCTGTGATCAGGGTCACCCTACCCGTCTCAAGATGAACGCGCGCCAAGTGGGTCGCGCCGTTGCGAGACGTTAAGGTATAAAGTTCTCGACCATCCGATGTCGAGACAAGGGGATTGCTGCCGGTTCCCGATAGATCCGATAGAGTCCAGTCCCCTAAAGGTCGGTCCCATTCGTGCGCAATCGGTCGAGTGGTTTTGGTCGTGACGTCATACGCGTAGAGGCGCGTGGTGTCATAGCCCATTTGATCCAGCCGCGATGCGGTAAAAAGCACTTTATTGCCGTCCGGGGAAAACGTGCCTTGGTCAACTGACAACGCGGGGTCCGTGATAGCTACGGGCTCAGTCACCTGACTGGTACTCACATCCAAGAGATAGAGGATGCCACCGGGCCATTCGCGGTCATAGTCTTCTCCATAGCGGGACTGCACCAAGAGCTGGGTTCCCAGAGGATTCAAGGCCAAGCCACTATGGCGATACGGGCCGAATGTCAGTTGTCTGGCTGCTTGGGGCGCGTCCAAGGGCACATGCACAACATGGGGGCGTTTTTCGGTGAAGTATCCGGTGCCATCCAACTTATGCGCCAGTTCGGTGATGACTTTGACGTCGCGATTAAACCGAATCCGAGGCTCTTCCTGATCTGGGTGAGGTTGCGTTTCAGGCTGGATCCCCTCTTTAGTGAGATTGGCCGTGAGAAAGAGGCTCTGACTATCGTGAGCCCATATGAAATCTTCCACCCCGCCGTCAAACCGGGTCAACTGGTGCGCCTCGCCACCCCCAGTAGCCAAGAGCCAGACTTGAGATTGTCCACTGCGCTTGGAGAGAAAACCTACCCACTGGCCATCCGGAGAAAACGCGGGATGCGTATCGGTCGGACCAGCCGTGAAAGCAAAAGCCTCGTCACCGGGTCGCACTGCCATCAACTGGTGCTGATAGGTATTGGTCTTGGAATCGGCTTCGGACTCTACGTATACAATTAGATTTCCTTGAGGGGAAACTTGGATGTCTCCCGCTAATCGGAAAGCAAAGAGATCATTGGATGCAATTGTCCTCATTGGGCACCTCCATGTGATACCATCAGAAGTATCTATTCGCGAACAAAAAACCGATTCCTGCTTCCCAATGAAGGAGGGACCCATGGAAATCTCCCATTCCCGTGACTTTAGCACCTGGTCTAAGCCGGCCGCGGTGGCCGTCATTGTGACTGCCACCTCATCGGGCAATGAAGTATTGCTCATTGAACGGCCCCCTACGATGATAGAACACGCCGGTCAGATCGCGTGCCCCGGGGGGCGGTTTGATGCGCGACAGGATAAAACGTTGTGGGACACGGTGCGACGGGAGACACGAGAAGAGGTGGGGGTTGGGCTCTCACGAGAGATGTGTCTAGGCACCCTAGAACCGGTACATATACCGCCCACCGACTATACCGTCGAACCCTATCTCTTTTACGTCACGGAAAAGCCGCGACTCGTCTCCTCTGGCGAAGTTGCAGCGTGGCATTGGGTGAGCTTGACCGAGTTGGTGACCCTCGAAGAATGGAACGACGAGAGACCCCAATACCCTTTGGGGTGGGGCCTGGTGTGGGGCGCGACCGCCAGGATTATGCACCAATTATTAGTGGCGCCTCACCAAGACTGGGACCGGATACGGCAATGACGACGGAATCCGGGCATATTATAGTGCGTACGGTCGACACCATCGAAGACTTATCGGTCGTTCATGCGTTGGAACGTGAAGTCTGGGGTGGGGACGACCTGGTGCCGGTCTCCCTCTTGCGGGTCATGGCCTCGGAAGGGGGGGGCCAAGTCTTATTGGCGGTTCACCCCGATGAGGCGACTCCGGTGGGGATGGCGGTTGCCTTCATCGGTAGGCGGCATGCAAAATGGTATCTCCATTCGCATATGGTGGCGGTCAAGGCCTCGTTCCGAGGCCAGAGCGTCGGACGGCTCTTGAAATACCGTCAACTCGAGTACGCGCGAGCTTCGGACTTGGCTTATGTGGGATGGACCTTTGATCCGTTGCAGCGAAGAAATGGTCAGTTTAACCTCAACGTGTTGGCGGGGGTCGCTAAAGAATTTTATCCCAATTTCTATGGACCTCTGAGCGATTCCATCAATGGAGCATTTGCCACGCACCGGCTCTTTGTGGAGTGGCATGGTCAACAGATAGGTCGTACCGCGAGCCGTTTTGTGGCGATACCCGATGATATCAACAGGCTTCGACGGGAGCATTCCGATAAAGCGCGAAGATGGGCAGAACGATACCAAAGGAAATGGGGTCGCCTGGTCCAAGCAGGGTTTGGCGCCGTAGAGGTGGTTCAAGGACGAGGGGGCATATGGTTTTATCGCTTACAGCGAATATGGGATGAAAGGATGAGCGGGAATGCAAATTGAACAGGTTGTCTTGGACTTTATTGAAATGCCGCTGAAATCCCCATTTGAAACATCCTTTGGGGTGGACACCAATAAAACGTGCTGGGTGTTATCGCTGTCATCGGGTGGCGTGACCGGATATGCCGAAACTGTGGCCGACGTCGAGCCTCTCTATTCTGAAGAGACCCATGCGTCGGTTTATTACGCGATCAAGAATCATATTTTGCCGCGCCTGGCCGGAACACCTCTGGAGTATCCGCATGCGGTCCACGATCTCTTGTTGCCGATCCGAGGCAATCGGATGGCCAAAGCGGCCGTGGAAATGGCCGTCTGGGATTGGTGGGGGCGGGCTACGCATCAACCCTTATGGAAACTGCTCGGGGGTGATGCCGACAAGCGCGAGATACCGGTCGGGGTGTCGATTGGAATCCAGTCGGATCCCGAGGCGTTGATTGCGATTGCCGAAGAATATCTTCGGCAAGGCTATCGGCGCCTCAAGGTGAAAATCAAACCCGGGAACGATCTGCTTCCGCTCCGCGCCTTGCGACAGGCCTTAGGTCCCGAGGTGCCGATGATGGCCGATGCCAACTCGGCGTATCGGCTGGATCGCGATGTGGGCCGATTACGCCAATTGGACGAATTGGGTCTCATGATGATCGAGCAACCACTCGATGAAGACGATTACGTGGACCATGCTGTGCTCGCCCGAGCGCTGAAGACCCCGGTGTGTCTCGATGAATCGATTCGATCGGCAGATGATGCGCGGCGAGCCATTGGACTTAAAGCCGCCGGGGTGATTAACATCAAGGTCGGACGCGTGGGTGGACTGACAGCAGCCAAAGCGGTGCATGACATTGCGCGCGAGGCGAAGATTCCGGTTTGGTGTGGCGGGATGCTGGAAACGGGGATTGGGCGCGCCTTTAACCTTCATCTCACTACGCTTCCCAACTTTTCGTTGCCGGGAGATACCTCCGCGAGTGATCGGTATTTCGAGCAAGACCTCATCGCCAAGCCCTTTAGGCTTAATGCTAATGGCACCCTTACGGTGCCCCAAGGAGATGGGATCGGCGTGGTTCCCGACCCTCAGCGACTGCAACAAGTGACAACGTATCACGAAGAATGGAATCTCTTGCACCACGTTTCGAAAGGAGGGATCCCCGATGTTGCAGGATTGGGATTTTGATGCAGAAGTTGAATCTCAGATTCGGTCCCTGGTCCACGACTTGGTGGTGATGGAATCGCCGTCAGGGGATGCTTCGGGGATCCATCGCGTCATGGAACGTCTGTTGCCCGATCTCTTTACGATACCCGATATTACGGTGTCTTGGCATCAAGAGTCTGGGTTTCCGTTACTTGACGTGTCACGGGGCACCAGGGGAGCCCTGCTACTAGGGCATGCCGATACCGTGTGGGCCGAGGGAACCCTGACGACAATGCCGTGGTACGAAGATCAAGACGCCGGCAAAATCTTTGGCCCAGGTATTTTGGATATGAAGGCGGGCCTGGCCATCGCGGTGTTTGCCTTGCGTGGCATAGGACCCACCACTCCCTTTCGCCTGTTGGTGACACCCGATGAGGAAATCGGAAGCCGGCTTAGTCGTGGCTACATCGAAGCATCCGCCAAAAAGGCTTCTCTGGTTTTGGTCTTGGAATCTGGGATGCCAGAGGGAGGACTCAAAATTGCCCGTGCCGGTGTAGGAGACTTTACCTGCACTGTGACCGGCAAGGAAAGTCACGCGGGCCTGGAACCGGGCAAGGGCGCGAGTGCCGTCCGCGAGATGGCACAACAGGTGATGTGGCTCGATACTTTGGAGAATCGGATACTCGGGACCACGGTCAACCCTGGTGTGATCTCGGGGGGCACGCGGAGTAATGTGGTGGCCGGCCAGGCGAGCTTGGCGATTGACGTGCGCGTGCGAACCTTAGGGGAAATGCAACGGATCGAGAATACCTTGGCGCATCCCCCGGTATTTAACCCGGGGACCGAAGTGCACTATCACGGGGAATTTAATCGACCGCCGATGGAGTTAGGCGGATCCGCCCACGAATGGTTTCGGCGGGCTCAAGAAACGTGGCAGGATCACACGGCAGAGCCTCTAGAAGGTCGGCGCGTAGGGGGAGCCAGTGATGGAAACTTCACCGCGGAGATTACCCCGACGTTGGATGGATTAGGGGCGGTGGGAGCAGGCCCCCACGCCCGCCATGAACAGATCGAGTGGCGCTACATGGCTCCTCGGGTCGGGTTAGTACGGGAACTCGTGGACCGTGCGGGAGGCACCCTATGAATATTCATGCCTTGATCGGGCCCAGCGGAACAGGCAAGAGCCATCGGGCGTCTATGGTGGCCGAGCAAAAAAATGCCGACGGCATCCTGGACGATGGCTTACTCATTGTCGATGGAAGGATTGTGGCTGGTATTTCGGCCAAGCGCGAGGCGACCCGGGTGGCGGCGGTCAAACGCGCCATTCTTTCCGACGCGGCCCATGCTGCGGCGGTTCGCGACGCCCTTCATAGGATTGCTCCTCACGATCTCTTGATCCTCGGGACGTCGATGAATATGGTGGAACATATTCTGATGGCGTTGGATTTGAGTGGCAACCCCGTAGACTGGGTTCGAGTCGAAGATGTTACGACGTCCGAGGAGCGTCAACTGGCCCGGCAAATCCGCAGGCAACAAGGTCGGCACGTGATTCCCGCCCCCACCATGGAGGTGAAAAAGGGATTTGCGGGCTACTGGGTTGACCCATTGCGATTTATCTTTAGGGGGCGTCATTACCAAATGGAGGTCGAAAAATCCATCGTGCGCCCCACCTATTCATCCCTTGGTAATTTTTATATTGCGGATTCTGTGGTGTCAGCCATTGCGAGCCACGGGGCCGGGAGTGTTTCTGGTATCGCGCGGGTCGTACGCTCCGTGGTACAATCGACTTCAGAGGGACTCAGCATTGATTTGGATGTGTGGATTAACACACCCAGACATATTTTTCAAGTGCTCGAAGGAACTCAACGCGTGGTGTATGAAGTCATCGAAGAAGCCACGGCGCTTAACGTGCTTACGGTAAAAATCCAGGCCCGACACCTCATTTGGGAGGAGCCGAACACACACAACGATGGGACAGCGTGTATTAGTCGTCGATGACGAAGCTGCTATTGTAGAATTGGTGTCGTACAATCTTAGTCGTGAAGGATTTGAAGTCTTGATCTCGGCCGACGGGGCCGAAGCCATCAAGATGGCACGCCGTGAATCCCCAGACTTGGTGATTTTAGACGTCATGCTCCCGAGCATGTCGGGGCTGGATGTGTGTCGACAATTGCGACGGGAGACCGAGATTCCGATCATTATGCTGACGGCCCGAAAGGATGAAGTCGACCGAGTCTTGGGGCTCGAACTCGGTGCCGACGATTATGTGACCAAGCCTTTTTCTCCCCGCGAATTGGTGGCCCGAGTGAAGGCGATCTTGCGCCGAAGCCGGGGGCGTGAGGGAGATCTTGGCGATACC
>JAJYPK010000023.1 GCA_021795465.1 Bacillota bacterium | reverse complement strand
ACACCGCCGGTCTCGACGGACAAACCAGGATGTCGGAGCGTTGGAATTCGGGCGTTTGGAACAGTATTTAGAGTACAAGCTCCGCCGTTACGGCATCCAGTTTATCAAGATTAGTGAAGCGTACACATCCCAAACGTGTCCACAGTGTGGCCATCTCACCAAGATGGCGGGTCGCACCTATCGCTGTCGGGAGAGTGGCTATCGAGCCCACCGCGACGAGGTCGGTGCGGTGAACATCCTTAATAAGGGGATGCATGGGGCGATTCGCCCCGGGCTGATCTTAACGCCCGAACGGATCACGTATCGCCGTCCCGTTCCCCTTAAAAGGACGTTAAGGCGTAGTCCGGCTGAACCCCGGGAAATTGCTGGTGGGATAAACGGTGGCGAGTCCGGAGGATCACTCCCAGGGTCTCACGACCCGCGACGCAACCACGGCGGATTCCCCAGAATCTCCGCCCTTTAGGGCCGGGAGGTTCAAGCATTTCTTTAGTGCTTCATAGAGGGACTACCATAATGGGAAGGGAGCTATGCATGACCAACCATCGCGGAAAACTCCCAAAGACTCCTTCCAGGATAGTAGAACCTTGATGTCTGCCCACGACAATCGCATCTGCGTGCCACTCGACCGCAAAGGTACTTAAAGCTGCGGCGGGCCCTCCTTGCTGATCATCGGAATCCACCACACGCCACTCGAACCGGCCCTCGAAGTTCTCGAGCCGTCTGGTGACTTCCGCCTCGACTTCCTCGGCGTGCTTTTCCCACTCCCTAACATATTGGCTGACATCAAGTCCTTGGGACCGCGTATAGTTTGAGGTAGCCGTCGCTTGATACATCGCCATCAGGTCCTTGACGTCAGCGACGGCCAAAACTCCACCACTCCCGATGAGACGCGTGGCCACTTTTAAGGCTTGCCAACTGGCCGGAGTTCCATCGACGGCCACCACTACCCGATTAAGCATGTTCTATCCCTCCTTAATTTTTGTTGGCATCGACATGACGTTTCCAGGCGGCGAGTAAATCCTGTTCCCGGTCGAGCATAAGGCCACTCCTTAACGGAGGAGAACCTCGCATCCGATCCCACTTTCGAATATCAAAAATAGTCTGAGCCCACGGTCTAAGTCGAAGGCCACGTGCTATGGCGCGGTCAATGTTGACCCCCACAAATCCCGGCCAATTCGTTTTCCGGGCGATCCAAAGCGGCAAATCCAACCACTCCCGCACCTCGTGCTCTAACAGAAATTCTTCGTCGACCCAGACCGCTGGCCCTCCTGGCGTCTCTGATTCTAAAACCTCCATGAGCTGTCCCAGGGTACCGGGAATCCCCGTCAGATTATAAGTTCCCGCCACCCGGTCCGCCACCTGCCGTAAAATCCAATCGGCGACATCGCGAACATCAATCCACTGGATCGGCGCGCTCGGATCGCCGGGAACTAATACCGGCCCCGGATGACTCCAGCGCCGCACCCAATACGTGAATCGATCAGTCGGATCATACGGTCCGACCAAGAGCCCAGGGCGCACCACCAATGCCTCTTCAAAACCCTGACGGACCACATCCTCCGACGCCGCCTTAAGTCCCCCATAGTCTTCGTTGATATTCTCAGAATGAGGGTTCGCAAGCGTTATCCGAGAAAAACTTTCGGTCACATTCGCTCGAGAAAAATCTTCGTACACGGAGATACTCGACACAAAGGTATAGTGGCTGACTCGAGATTTCAAACGCGTCACCGAGTCTTTCACCACTCGCGGCACATAGCCTGACGTGTCGATGACCGCATCACCCTCCCAACGTCCCAGCGCTCCGAGATCCCCGTCCCGGTCGCCAATGAGGGTGGTCACGTCAAAACGCCGCGGTGCGGTCTGGCCTCGGTTAAAAAGCGTTACCTGGTGACCTGCGTTGAGGGCGGCTTCCACTAGGTGTCGTCCGAGAAATTGGGTGCCTCCTAAAATAAGTAGTTTCATCGTCGACATCCTTTCTTGGGCTCAGGTCAGTCGGTTTTAAATGCTTCGTGCACGCACCGATAACGAACTCGGTCCGGATACACCTCTCCCAGCGATTCAATCTGAAATCCCATTTTGCGATAAAATCCCACGGCGTCATCGTCGGTGTATGCTATAAAGTGTCGATCCCGATACATTAACGCCACAATTCCAATCATCTGGACACCCAGATGACGGTGTCTGAGCCTTTCATGGACCGCCACATGCGTTATTTCTAAGGGTCCGGCAATCGGATAATGAACTCCAAGGAGTCCGATCACCCGAATTGCATCCCGCATTCCATACAATCGATAGGCGGGATCCGATTGGTAGCGGGCGGCCCAGACGCGCCGTCTGTCCATTCCCCCATCCCCCATGGCTGCTTTTAGCAGATAATCCCACTCCGTTGTGGGCGCATGGCTCAACAAAATCACGGTCCACCCTCCTAAACCAAGTGTAGCAGATTATGGAAAGACCGTGGGTTATTCCCAAAGACGAGGAGACCATCCGCCAACATCAGGGATATGGTTCAAGATAGTGCACACCCCTCGGTGTCCGCCATACTGATCCGCACGGTCGAGGCCAAATGGACCCGATTTTCTGGTCAATCTAGAGTATTCGATAATGAGTCGGAAATCTCATGCTCATAGCGTCCTCACACTTTCCTTAAATTCTCCCGATATACTGGCTCCAGATTGATGGGAAAGGAGGTGCGATATCGCATGATCTCAAAGAAGCGGTGGGGATCGATGGCTACGATGGTAGCTATGTCGTTCGCCGTCATGGCGGTCCCGGGGGTCAGTTCCGCGCATAGTCTGCCTCCGGCAGCTATTAAACACCATCAGTCCAAACACATCAATTCTCAAAAAGTCATCTTGAAGACGGTAACGGGGCGCTTGGTGACCACACGCCACGGTGTGTCGCTGGTAACAACTACCGGTACAACATTCTGGCTCCGGCTGGGTCCCCCTCGGTATGTCGCTCAGATGTTGGGACAGCAGTCAGGGCACTCCGCCACGGTCCAAGGTCGACTGTCGGGACATATCCTCCATGTCACCAGCGTCAATGGACAGACTCTATGGCATGGGTCGGGCAAACCTCCCTGGGCCGGTTTCGGGAGCAACCAGAGCAAGGGCTAGTCGTGTATCATAATGTCGGGGGAGTGTCTCCCCCGACCCTTAAGGACGGTGGTGTTCATGGGTGGTTGTACTTATTGTCGATGATGATGACGCTATCATGCGGATTTTGGGAGATTGCGTGACCCAAGCTGGTTACAGTGTCTGTCCCGCTCACACTGCGGCAAGAGCCATGGAGATTGTTAATTCTCAACCCGTCGACTTTGCCATTATCGATCTGATGCTACCTGACCAACAAGGGTGGCACCTAGTCAAGACGTTGCGTAAGCGTACGCCCTTGCCAGTCATTGTCATCTCTGCCATCACGGACCTCAGCCGCCGCGTGCAACTCCTCACCAGCGGTGCCGATGATTATTTGGTCAAGCCATTCGATCCCCGGGAATTATTAGCCCGCATGGAGGCCATTCAACGTCGATTAATGCCACTATCTAGGGGCACTTGCGCTGAAGTCATGTTTGGCCCCTACCGTGTCAACCTGCGCGACAAGATCTGTGTACGAGGGACAGATAACGTCAAACTAACTCCATCGGAATTTACCATTCTCCAAACGCTGGTCACCTCACCCGGACGTGTATATTCCCGGGACCAGTTGCTCGACAATTTACACAATTGGACTGACGATGATGCGCCTACCCCTCGGTCGATCGACGTCCACATTGGCACCCTCCGTGGCAAGATTGAGACTAACCCCAAACGTCCACGTTGGATCGAAACCGTCTGGGGCCTAGGTTATCGATTCCGGAGAGAAGACCCTTGAAAAAGACCCGAACCTATCTTATTCAAAGCTTTGTGATCATCATATTGTCCGTGATGGCAATGTTTGGAATAGGCGTGTGGGTGAGTGTGCGTCTCTATCTTGGCCGTTATCTGTATCACTTGCGCCTGCGCACTCAACAACGGCATGAGCACGGAATCATCGGTCAATCACACATGGGCTTAATGACCTTACACCACTTCCTTACCGCCATGGAGTTGAGTTTAGCCGTCACCGCCGCATTCGCAACGGCGATCGGGTGGTTGGTTGCCTTATACATTTCCCGCATATTAACCCGCTCACTCGCAGTGATCACGCAAGGGGCACGGGCCATCACCCACGGGGCGACCAACGTCGTGATTTCTTCTGCCCCTCTCGTCGAATTAGCCGATCTGGCTACTGCTCTCAACAAGGTGTCCCGCACCTTTGTGCGCGCGGAAGAAGAAAGACGTACCCGCTTGGAAGAACTCGCTCACGAAATTCGCACACCCTTAATGGCTCTTCGTAGTTATAGCCAGACGCTCACACCTAACAGACCGCGTGTTTTGGACAGTGAAATTGACCGAATTAACCGCTTGACCACACACCTTCCAAATGCGGATCCGCTGACTTCCTACTTTTATCGCGCCAATCCGGTGTGCTCTGACCTTCTGGTGACTCCAATATGGGAACTATATCGGCCGTTGTTAACCTCACGACACATCGCTCTGGAAAACGATGGGGACAGCAACTTAGTATTCTGGGTAGATGCCGATGCCATTCATGAAGCGCTACATAATCTCTTCTCAAATGCCCTAAAGCACACTCCACGCAATGGGACGGTGCGAATGACCACGAAGTCTTCCGCGGTTTTAGGATACGGTGTGATAGTTGTTGAGGACTCCGGTCCCGGCCTAAAAGACAACGATCGAACGCGCATCCTGAACGGAACAGTTCGGTTAGATCCTCGACATCCCGGCGAAGGAATTGGTCTGACCATAGTGCAATCCATCGTACAGGCTCATGCGGGCATGCTGACCATCGACACCTCGGCATTAGGGGGTGCCGCCTTCGTGCTCACTCTCCCGTTAACGGACGCCGATTAATGCTAGTCAACTATCCCGCGCCAACGCGATGTCTACCACCCACTGGATGTCGGAACAGGGAACTGTTGGACGGATCCCCATTTCCAGGCCGATGGCCTCAGGATCTCTGATTCGATATATCAATGGGCACGCGCGATGTTTTGTATCGAAGGTCCGGAGGTTCCCAACCAGCGACCGAGAAATGCGAGCCGCCTTGGACACTCATGGCATGAGTTCGGCGTTATCAAACGCCATTGTCCGTAAGTTGAGGCATCAGGTATTATCAGAAATAACGGAGGGGATTATCGGATGCCAAGGCCGCCCGAATTTCAGGGGTTGGATGATCCGCAACAAGTAGCCCTACTTAAAGATATTGCCGAATCACTAAACGAGGCCACCGACGTGAATACCATCACTGCGGCCATTTTACCAAGACTCGGTGGCGTACTAGGTCTTAAAACCGCATGGGCTTTTCGCTATGATCCGCAACGAGGCTCATTTGTCGAAGTCGGTGCGAGTGGTCTTCCCCCCGCACTAAAGAATCATGACGCCCAAGCCTTAAGAGGTGGCTGGTGCGAATGCCAGGAACGTTTGGTGAAAGGCCGTATGCATACGGCCGTCAACATCGTACGCTGCAGTCGACTGCGGGACGCCGAAGGCGATAAGCATGATTTGGTGTTTCACGCCTCCATTCCCTTACGCACCAAACACAAATTGCTCGGCATCTTGAATGTCGCTCTACCGGGTCGTCAGGTCTTTACGCCAGAAGCGTTGAATCTGTTGCGCACTATTGGATTTCAAGTGGCGGTGGCCGTCGACCGCGCCGCCATTCTCTCCGACGAACAGCACCATGTCCATCAGCTACGTGAACTGGCACTCGTCGCCCAGGCGCTAACTACCCTGACCACCATCCCCGATATTGTACACCGTGCCGCTTCAGGCCTGGTCCAAAACCTGGGATTCGAGGCAGCAGGGATTTATGAGAGGGATGGCGAAGGAAGTCGCGAGGTAGCCCGTGCCCAACGCCCCTTGTCGTCGCTATCCCCCGAGTACTCGTACCTTGAGGATAGTAAGATTTCCCCAACCCCCGGTAAAATTCTGACCGAAGTCCGATCCGAGTTGTCTCTAAACGTTCCGCTGACGGTGTATCGCGTGCACGTCGAAAGCTCTCTGGCTCATTCCTTCTCGTCCCTCGATACAAACATCCTGTCCGCATTCTGCGGACACTTGGCCGCAGCTCTAGAAAGTGCCCGCCTCCACGCCCAAAGCCGCACCGATGCCCAGTGGAGTGAGCGCCGTCGACTCGCGGCTGACCTCCACGACTCGGTCAGCCAACGACTTTTTTCGGCCCAACTCTTATGCCGGGCGGCCGATGTGAAGTCTAAAGATCCGGCCGTCACGACCCTGTTAGGCCAAGTAGAGTCCCTCATCCGGGAGAGTCAATGGGCTATGCGTTCTTTGGTTCACACGCTGCGTCCCCCGGAAAGGACTCCCCTTAGAGATCGACTCCATGAACGGGTCACCCTGGTATCCGAGGCCTTAGGACAACATGTGCACCTCAAACTCGATCCCCGAATCGATGATTTGCTTGCACCGGAGCAAGTCGAAGCCCTCTTGGGTGTGGTCGACGAGGCCGTCCAAAATACGCTGAAACATGCCAGTGCCGAGCATATTACCGTTAGTATTCGAGTACGGGCCCAACGCATTTATTTCACCATTGCCGACGATGGCAAAGGATTTAACGTGCAGCACATGGGAAACGGGTATGGTCTTCGCAGCATGCAGGAGCGAATCCAACTACAAGGCGGAACCTTAATCGTCAAAGGCCATCCGGGTCACGGCACGACCGTGCGTTTTTCCTTGCCGGTGACCGAAAGGAGTTCATCATGACACAGCCCTCACGCATCCGAATCGGCATTGTCGACGACCATCCCATTGTGAGAAACGGGTTACGCACCTTTTTGTCTGCATCACCCGAGATTCAGATTGTGTTTGAGGCCGGATCCGGTGACGATGCCCTGGCATTCCTCACGTCGACATCGGCCGATATTATCCTCATGGATCTGGTATTGCCCGGACGACTCGACGGAATAGACACGATCCGTGAAATTAGGCAGCGCTATCCTAAGACGCAGGTCATCGCGCTTACCTCATTCCAGGAAAGCTCCCGTATGCGTTCCACGATTAGGGCAGGCGCCATCGGCTATTTGGAAAAAACCATTCATCCCGACGATCTACTTAAAGCCTTGTTTCAAGTCGCCCGCGGTCATTCCGTCCTCGATCCAGACGTTCTGCGGGCTTTCATCGCACCGCCCTTGGATGACGCTCTAACGTCGCGAGAGCAAGAGGTCCTTTGGTACTTAGGTCAAGGTTTATCCAACAAAGAAATTGCCGGGAAACTAGCTATCAAAGAAAAGACCGTCAAAGTGCATGTGAGTCACATTTTAAGCAAACTCGATGTGTACGACCGTACCCAAGCCATCTTAAAAGCGCATCATTTAGGGATTTTGGACCTCTAACCACGAGGCTCGGGACCGACACAAAAATCCCTTCTCGCAAGTCAGGCGATGGACCGTAAGTGGTCGTCAAATCTCCAGAGATTTTGTGAAACCCCTCTTCTCCAACATTCCATGGTAAACTAATACAAACGTCTGACCTTATACCCTAGCAAAGGAGCCCCCCATGAATCCCGAAGAATATGTGAATACCCTCTTTGTCAAAGAAGATGATCTACTGGCCCAGGTGCGTCACACCATCGTGGATCGTGGCATGCCTGCCATTTTTATTCCGCCTGAGATTGGCCATCTTTTGGGAATTTTGGTGACGATAAGCCGAAGTCGTGACGTCCTGGAGATCGGGGCCTTGGGAGGGTACTCTGGCATATGGCTGGCTCGCGCCCTACCTAGCGATGGACACGTCACATCCTTGGAACTGAATCCCGAGTATGCCGAATTAGCCCACGCTCACTTGAATCAGGCGGGGTTAGGAGACAAAGTCCATTACGAAGTGGGTCCGGCCTTAGAAAGCTTGGAAGCCCTCAAGCAGCAAGGTAAAACCTTTGATTTCTTTTTCATCGACGCGGATAAAGAAAACTATCCAGCATATTTGGAGTATGCCGTGGCCTTAGCCCGCCGTGGTGCCGTCATCGTCGCAGATAACGCGCTGTTTCACGGATGCGTACTGGATGCCAGCAATGACTCGCCGGGCGCACGCGGCATACGCGAATTCAACCAACAGTTTGCCACTCATTCGCGGGTGACCTCAACCCTCCTCACGATTGGTGACGGTCTAGCCGTTGGGGTTGTGACCTCTTAACACGGCGAAGTCAGGAATGCGGTGCTATCGTCTAAGGGGGCTACTTGACGCACCAAGTGCCCACTATCCCGCATTTTTATCGATCCCATCAAAGACGCCGAATGTCCCTACCCCTTCTGTGCATTCGCCATCGCACACCGATGCGCACCACCCACAGGATGAGAAGTGGGCCACGTGTGGAACATGCATGAATTGACGTGCCTATGGTATGCGGATGCGGCCTCCCAGTGTTTGATAGATGAGCACGAGATTCAACACAACAATCAGGATGGCGCAGACGACCGCGGTCATAGTTTTACGTAGCGTTGGTTCACCAAAACTCCCATCACGTCCCGCTTACTCGTGAAGTAGATGAGGGTCAAAATCGGAATCGGCAAGATCAAACTGAGCAGAACTTGACTCAGCACCAACGTCTTGGTGGGGTTAATGCCAGAAGCCATCAGGGAGACCAAAAACACGGCCGCCGCCGCTGAGCCCAAAATCGGCGTCAGTGTTTGATATGCTTGGGGAACTTGCGCAATGTGAGAATGTTCCGTAGCATGAAACACCGAGGCCGCCATGCACCTCATCGAGAGGTTGATCAATCCCGCTAGTGTCATGGCGATGACGACTTCTTTCTTGCTGAACCGATAGATCTTCCATTGCTCTCCGTCATTGCGCGGCACGACCCGTCGTTGCGTGAGACCGGAATGCAGATAGACCACGTGCGGCATCACCGTTGCCCGATGATGCCCACGACTAATAAAATCGCACGCGGACCGTGGACCCGGGTTGCGATGCTGTGATACTGCCCCTGGCCCACGGCCGGATGCGAAAGCCAGGTTTCGACTCCATAGCACGCGCCAATCAAGAGGACCAACGCTCAGATAAAGAGTTCAAGCGGTCGAAATCCATAGCGGTCCAACATGAGAATCAGGTAGGTCAAATCCCGGTGATCACGGTCACTGCTAGGAGTGGGATCCCTGCCAAGAGATTCAAGGCGAGCGTCGCGCCGAAAAATTCGGCGATGTCGGTTGCCATGGCGGCAACTTCCGACACGATCCACAACGTGAAGGATATCGGCGTCGCAAATCGATTACGACACAATTCCGGCAGGTTTTTGCCGGTCGCAATGCCAAGTTTAGCTGACATATTCTGAATCAACATAGCCATGAGGTTGGCCAGCACAACCACCCACAAGAGTGTGTAACCGAACTCAGACCCGCTTTGAATATTGGTGGCATAATTACCGGGATCAATCTAGGCCACTGCCGCAATGAAGGCGGGGTCGAGAAAGGGCAGTAGCGCCCGCAACCCCTTACGTTTGTCTGTCAACACGACCCGCGCCGCCTGTTCCGCGGGCGATTTGCCGAACGATGCCTTCCGCAATGCATTCATCGGAAAGTAGCCTCCTCCTACCCATGTGACGCGGGACTCACAAGGTTGCCTGGGTCTAACATGGGCTACACAGCGAGGGGTGCGTACACTCTGAGAAATGGTGGAGGATTTTTGGCACGATACAGTCATCGGCATCCGACCTCGATGGCACAATGCTAAGCCTTAGATGGCCTCGATTTGCCACTCACCAGATCATAGCTTTGTTGGATCCCAACTTGGGCCATGGTCCACGTTTCATCATCCACAATGTGAATGCCAATCCACCCAAATCTTCCGACATAGGCGGGAGTATAGGTGTTGGCATTGGCCGACCACAGTTCGCGCAATTCTCGCGGAATCTTCACTGTCACCGAGAGCGGTCGATCCAGATTGGACGCAAACACAAAAATCTTGTGTTTTACTTTAAAGACCGTGTCTCCCCACGGATGATCAATGATGGCATGAGGAAAACCTTGGCAAAGTTTATAGAGTGCTTGATGAGTCGGAACCGCCATTGATACGCTCCTTGTCATACGTCATCCGCTCTACAAGGATAGCCTATAGGTGGATGTGAAAGCGCAACATCCCCAACACCACCACGTAGAGCACCACAGTGGTCGCCCAATGTCCCTCTGGCCCGAAAGGCTCTCCTTCGATGACACGGATCGTCGGTGATGGCAAGACATGTCGAACTTTTTCTCCACTCACGGTATATCCCAAGCCCCATTCGGCGAGATTCCAGCCAAAATGGGCAGCCGTCGCGACCCAAATACCCCACCACCAAAAGACTGTTCCTAGGATGAGCCCTACCAAGGTCAGATTCATGAGAGTGAGATATTTGAGCTTGCCATTCGGTCGATGGGCAAGCGTAAACAAGACGGAAGAACCTATTAAGGTCGGTACAAATCCTACCCAATTGCTGACGACACCTATGAGAAACCATCGGAAAATGGCTTCCTCAATAAAGGCCATGACCAACAGTAACGCCGCTAACGCCGCCCAATTCATCAACGACAGCGGTTTTTCAGGTGCTCTATGTTGCACGCGACCGGTGAGATGAAGGACAAAAGCGGTAGCCAAAAAGCTTACAAATCCAGACGTTAAGCCAAGACCGACCGCACTCGTGGTTGCAGTGCCCAACTCTTCACCCCTTTCATGGCGAATTTCACAAATTCCACCGAGATGACCCTACCTAACCCACGAATCACGGAAAGGGTTAGAGTGAAAGATCCATGATCATCCTCATCGCATGGCGAAAAAAGTCGTCAGGTCCACGCGGAGTGCTAAAGGTCGATGGGCCAACCCGGCATAGCCGATCGACCTCATGGAGGTCTTCCGTATTATGTAAGCCCAAGACTCCATATCGGCCAGCATTCCTTTACCAGTCGACTCGACCTCCCGTCTACCTTAACCGTTTAAACTGTTACAAAACAACGGCCTCTAGAATCACGAGCATCACCGATGAAACACGACATATATGGTGACACTCCACCTATCCTAGCCGATTCAGGTTAGGCACCGCAAACTGAACTTCGTGTCACAACTGCGGCGATAGGGTCAGTTCCTGCACGGTTCGCGTACCTGGCGTGTAACAGACTTCCTCAACACTCAGTAACTGGTGTGGGAAAAGATGGAGCATCAACTTCTGAAGTGGACATTTAAGAGCAAGCGGTTCCTACGCATACAGCAGCCATCTTAACCGCATGGCAAAATAGTCTCCCTTCGCAATTCCCATCAGTCCCTGGGAAATCGGGCAGGGCTTTGACCTATATTTTTAATAAACTTACTGGATTCTGAACATCATCGTTCGGAAGATCCCTGAAGCAACGAAAAGTTCCCCACCCCCGGGGAAACCCTTATGGCCAAAATAGATTACTGCTTGCCAATATATGCGTTTTCGCCAAACCATTATTGCGCCGAATTGGAACCAGGGCGTCCCGTAGGGAAACCCTATTTAATGCTCACCTCGATCGTCGAGGAACGCCCGGATCCGCTCAAATGCGCGGATCGTCTTGACTATCAGCAGTGCAACCGCCACTGCCTCCACCACCATCAGACTCCGTCCACTAATCCTGTGTTGAGCATCCACCATAGAAGGACAATCCCTCACATCATCCCTGTCATTAATGATTGCCCCCCATCTGTCCTGGCCCCACGTCCGCTCTATCGCCCCGTCATCAACCCGAAAAAGTTTCCTTCGCAACACTCGAGAATCTTTCCAAAACTCCCCGGGCGTCGGAGCCTCGATGATCGACACGTCGGCGACGATTCTCTCCATCCATAAGAGCGTACGATCAGGGTATCCTGGGTGAGAATATTATCGTGAACGGAGCGTTATTGATCCATCGCGACATTGTGAAAAAGATTAAGGTTCCCAACGCCCCTGTTCACATCGTGGTGCAAGGCCTTCATGCCCCCGGGACCGCATGCCCCCGAATCACGGGAAGAAGGACCCCGTTCCGGATAGATTCACATGTGGTCAACACCAATGGGGAGCGGATCACGGCGGTTTGGATGTCCCGGGTTAACCGACAGCCACCACCGAACTGGCGCCACACCGGCTCGATCCCCTGCTGAATCCACCGTCCCCCCCGGTGAGAATTGGCCACATGCTCTAAAAACAGGTACTGACCGCCCGGTGCCAGCA
The DNA here is from genome assembly GCA_021795465.1 of Bacillota bacterium. Taxonomy (GTDB): domain Bacteria; phylum Bacillota; class Sulfobacillia; order Sulfobacillales; family Sulfobacillaceae; genus JAKADJ01. The sequence continues at coordinate 19,383 of JAJYPK010000023.1, read as the reverse complement.
CTCGGTTTACTTCTTGCAAGACGTGCTCTACGGCCATCACACTGCACAACACGAGGGTACTAATCACCGTGTCAAAGGATCCTGTCTCAAACGGCATGACTTCAGCTGGCGAGGTCACAAGCGGAAATTCCGGAAATCGTTGCGCTAATGTGCGACGCATGGTGGCATCGGGTTCCAACAAGGTCAGCTCGGTCACCCCATCGCCGAGTGCGGGAACGTCCAATCCCGTCCCTGCCCCGATGATAAGCGTCCGGCCGGACGCCTGCTGATTTTGCGCTCGACGGGCGGTGCCTACCGCCCGTTCGAGGGCCCGTTCCGTCCATGGATACATCCGACTAAACCACGGATGTTCGACTGGCCCAGGCATTCCGGGTTCACGGTGGTCCGGAGTCGGCATCACGAAGACACCACAAACTTGCCGGCCATCCCGTGCGCCGCGTGACCCGGTACGGGGCAAATATAGTGATAGGTCCCCGCTGTCGTTGCGGCAAACTGCGTACTCCGGTGGTACTGGCCTTGGCTCGTCTCTGGTAAGATCGGCATAATAAAGGATCCGGAGAAGGCAGCCGTTCCTTGCATCATGGCCATCTCGTGAAACGGAGGGCTCGCTTTCGTGACCGCGAACCCATGCATGTATCCCCGGTCGGCATTGACCAAATCCACCGTCACCTGCGCTCCGTTTCGCACAACGACAGTCGGGTTGATAAGCCCGTCAATTTCCCACTGCATGCCCGAGAGATGAAGTGCTGCTGGGGCGGCCAACGGGACTAACAGATCGTGGGTTCCGTGATACGTAATGGTGTTGGTCACCCGGTCAATGGTCACGCCCTGTTCACTTTGGCGCACCAACGCAGCCACGTGGGCCGGAGTCCACACCGACCCCGACGCCGTGCCCATCATCCCACCCGCGCCAGGCCCAACGGCACCCATGACGGCGTGCGTATTGCCCATGTATTGATTCATGGTCGAAGCCATCTTGCCATCAAAACCTGAGGTCGACCCGCCCATCATGGTGCTCAATCCGCCACCATCGCCCATGGGTGAACCGGTCGTCCCAACCATCGCGCTATGGGTCGCCGCAAACGCCACCCCGCCGAGGGCACCGACCGCCAAGAGACCTAGGCCTACCGTCAATCCACCCCATCGCTTCATGTCTATCCACTCCTCTCCTTCTGAACGTCGATGTGTCGTCCACCGCACCTTAGTCGCGCAGATGGGCGCGCAGCTCCTCATACTCATCCGGCGTAATCTCACCACGGGCCAGTCGCAACTGCAGTAGGCCCAGCGGGTCGGACGATCTCATGGTCTCCGAGACACGTGGGGAAAGCAATGCGCGAATCGCCCAAACAATGAGCACAATAACCCCAGCCAGACTGAGTAAACCGAAGAGCCCCATGATCCACATCCCCGTGAACCCATTGACCCCAATCCCGCCCATCATACGGATGTCCTCCTCTCGACGAATCTTCTTCAGGATATCGGCCTCGTGTGACCGCAGTATATCAATCCTGTCACAGTTCGGTCACAATCATCTTGTAGGTTTGTAGCAATCTACGGAAACGTGGATTGGCGGTTGAGAACGGACGCGGAAACCATACGAAGGATTTCAGCTGGAAAAGAAGCGCTATACGAAGGATTTCAGATCACGTGGCCGAGTCCAGCCAAAATTTCTGGTTGAACATGTGTGAAGCTCAAATTGTGTTCCAAGACGTCACCTGTTAATTCGGGCGGTGGATCGCCAACGAACCCACGTGTTGGCGCTCATCCTATTGGACACTAGTCACCGGTCCCTCGGTGTCTATTCCGCCTGTAACGCACTCTCAAGTGTTACGAAAGAGAGGATGAATGGTGGGCCATCCATTAATATTTTGTCGGTGGACAGGGGGCCTCAGGTATTGGGAGAGACAGTGAGGCTCTTAGGAGGCGAGTCCCATAAACTGCATCCCGACAGTCTGCCCACCGTGTTAGACTGGTTGGGACAGTGGTTATTAGGTGCCGATCTATTTATAGTCTATTCCAGCAACATGTACGATCATGAGTGAGTACGGCAGGGGCGAATGTAAGGTAATCCCGGACCATGCAATCGGTTCCATACCCACTGCCAAGGACACTAGTTCAATCTTAGCCGATACAAGTGGCATATTCCGGGGCCTTCTTTGACAATAGCAGGGAAGGATGGATTGCGACCCATGCATGCCGTAGCCACACGGGAAAGACCATAGCCAGTGGTAACCGAAAAAATTGCCGGAGGCCGTGACACAAACCTCCTTACCGGCCACGAACACCCCGACCATCCAAGAGACCTAGGATCCGTTAATGCCGCTCGCGCCAACAGGCCCAATATGAGCCACCCATTCCTTCAACACATGCGGACCACAAGGAACCATTTCTAATTCACACAGTGTAAATTTCGGATGCCAGGGGACGTTTCTTCTTCCGTGGGTCGGAGTTCTTCCTCCCCAGTGGAACAACTCAAGAAGCATTACGCCAAAACCTCTGTCGCAGTCAAATTATTCCGGCGGTGACGGAACCAGCTCGCCCCCATTAACAAGTAATCTCACCGCCATCCGGAACGACAACTGCAAGAGGCGCGGCTAGTTAGAGTCCATCGCGGGGGGCCTTCCCCGTTAAAATTGGAAAGCCCAGCCGTAGTCTTCGACGAGGCCCCGCGGCTCGTATTCCGACGTTTGGGGATTCTGCACATACTCTCCCCGGTTCTCTTGTCGCGCAATTCGTGTCAAGGCCGTAACGACACGATCCACCTCCGCGATCGTATTATAGAACCCTAGGCTGATTCGGACCGCTGCCGGAACGTGGCGTCCATCATGGTCGCGAAGTTCTTGGCGAATGCGTTCGGCCTGGCGATCTGAAATTTGCAACAATTGTAGTAGGTACGGATGAGCACAAAAACACCCCGCACGCACCCCGATTCCCCATTCGTATCCGAGGATTGCGGCGACCAACATGGCGGGCACTCGCTCGATGACAAACGACACCACGCCGATCCGTTCGGCATGCATCGCTTCGGGATTGCCTAAGATCCTCAAGCCCGGAATCGCCCGGAGTTTGTCGATTAAATAGTGATCCAGCATCCGTTCATGGGTTTCGAGGTTGTCCATGCCCATCGCCATCAGCGTTTTGGCCGCCGTCGCCATGGCTACCGCCCCAATCACATTCGGCGACCCCGCCTCTTCACGGGCGGGTGGGTCATCCCACTCGACCGTGTCGCGCGTCACAAACTTGACCGCTCCACCCCCCTCGACAAAGGGCGCGCCCTGGCTAAAACGATGACGCGGGCCCACTAAGAGTCCTGTCCCAAAGGGCGCATACATTTTATGGCCCGACAACACCACATAATCTAAATGGGCAGGATCGTCCGGGGATAACATGTGAATGGGAGCGTGTGGGGCCAATTGCGCAGCATCCACCAAGATCTCCGCGTGATAGTGGTGCGCAATCCGGGCCACTTCGTGAATCGGAGGGGTATAGCCGGTGACGTTAGAGGCTCCCGACAGCGTCACCAGTTTCACCCGGGACTGATACTGCTCCAATCGTGCGGCCAACTGGGTGACATCGACCACTCCGCGTGCGTCTAGCGGCAGGTACTCCACGCGGACCTTCTGCCGCCACGGTAAGAGATTGGCGTGGTGCTCCATCTCCGTGGTCAACACGATAGCGTCAGGTTCCCAGAAAAAGCGATACGCGAGCACGTTAATCGATTCGGTCGTATTCTTGGTGAAGATCGCCACGCGATCTCCTGACTCCGCTCCGAGAAATCGCAACAGAATGTGCCGCGCTTCTTCGTACGCCGCGGTGGTCACCCGCGACTTAAATCCGGTCCCTCGGTGTACACTCGCGTACCAGATCAGCAATTGATCGACCGCATCCCGGACACGCACCAGAGAGGGCGTGCTCGCCGCATTATCCATATTAATATACGGGACCCTCACTCCATCCCGAACCGGCACCTGCTGATCCACACCGACCACTTGTCGGCGCCAGTCGGTTGTCGTGGTATCCATGTTGCCGACCTCCTCTCTAAATTCTTCACGCGATAGCGTGCGGAGAATACCTATCTTCAAGGACCCCCCCTATAGAAAATACTCCACATTCCCTTCGTACTGCAAAAAGTCGTCGCGAAACGCCTCTTTCATGAACGCGACCACCGACCCGTGCAACGGCGCCTGACTTCGACTCCCTCTAAAGCTGGTATCTATCGGGATATAGACTGGACCAAATCCACCTCACCCAACTGCATGTTTAGGATATCCTCTATGGTTCTCGCTATGCCTTCTGGCCATGGCCACGCCGATGCCTCACGATCACACCGTCTGTTGAGCGGCATGCCGAATATCTTCATATCCGTAGCCATTGACGACAAAAATCGCATGCGCGTCCAAGGGGAGTTGCAATGACAACTGGACCAGTTGCGCCACACAGGCGGCTCACATAACGGATGCGTAAAAACAGACAATTATGGTCAGTCCTCGACTCGAAAACGTGAAAGGTCATCACGTGGACGCCGTCGTCACAAATGCTCACCACCCAACCGTTCCCCGCGTCTGAACAGTAACTGTCGCCCCGACACTTTCGACCATTCGCATTCTTCGTCGCCGATCCATTTACGTCCCTCTTCCCATGGTCTTGCCTTCCCCGTTCGCACCCGCAGACGCCAGGTCTCCCAGCGCCCTTGCGGAACCCTCTTTCGGTATCTGAAACGACTCCCGACGGCTATGAGAGCCCGCGATCAAGATCAAGGCCACCACCGGAGCGATCTGGGGATCCGTCCCGACGCCCCCCAAGACCCCAAAATCTTGTCCTCCCCACCACATCAGAAATAAGGCTCCGAGAGTGGCCATCCGGGTAATGGCACCATAGGGCCGCAGGAGCCACAAAAGGCCCAGCACGAGCATACTCACACTCACTACACCGTTCGCGATGATATTATGGGGGGCCATCCACGCGGCAACTTGATACAGGGGAAAAGACACCCAACCTGGTTGGGGCGTTTTTGCCGCTAATCGAAAGATCCCATCGAGTTGCGTCCAAAAAATACTGGTTGGCCAAGCCTGCAAAACCGCCCCCATCAGCCAATACACCGCCATACCCCATCCTACCCAGCGGGACACCTTACCCGACCGCCACTTGCGGTCGGGAAGCAACAAGAGAATCGCCGCCAGAATGTAGAGCAACGCGGAACCCGGGTCACCGACTAACCACGAAACATACCGCGTGAGGAGCAACCCCCACCCTTCCCCCCAGGTCCACACCACCGCGCCCCATAATATGGTCATCCAAAGACCCCAGCGCCCCCATGGCCGATTGCGGCCGACGAGAAGTATCACCCCGATGCCGAGCTGAATCCATACCGCCATTAAGTTGGCGAAGATCGGGGCGTTCGACCACGCTTGAATCCCGGCTCCCAAGATGGGAATGAACCAGTGCGGTTGCCCCGGCAAAAGCGGGGCAATGACCATTTCCAAGAAGGCACTGTTGGGCATGGCCGGTTGCAATTGGAGTAATCCGTCGAGAATCCAGAAGAGAGCAAGCCCAGTGTATAGGATGCGATAGGCTCGACCACGATTCGCCAACGCAGGGCGTACTGCCGACGTGGGTCGTCCCTCATCCAGGAGACGGCTGAGCCACAGGCCACCCGCCACCATCACGAGGGTGCCGATCACCACGAGCGCGCTCAGTCCTAGGTCATGGTAAAATTGGGCCGTCACGCGGGCACTGATCATTGAATTGAGCGGCATATTCATGAAGGGACTGACTCCAGTTGGTCTACGATGGCATCCCAGAAGTCTCGCCGATGCGTCATGACCGTCACTGCAACGCGATCGATTTCGTTCTGCCATGAGGGGTTCGCGACAGAGAGATTTTCCAACAACCGGTGGACCATCGGGCCATGTCGTTCCCCATCCACCGCAATATGGCGATCCAAATAATAAACGAAACCGTTGACCGGGTGTCCCTCGAGTTGCCAGTGTTTGACCATGGCACTAAACATGGCGGGGATCAGATCTTCGCGACCGTAAAAAAATGCAGAGACGACCTGATGCACCGGAGCCTCGCGAGCTATTTGGAGGGTCTGCTCCACGAATTGGCGGGCCGCGTGGGGAATGTCTGGTGACTGAATGGCGACAAGGGGATCCGTCCCCTGCGCCACCTTAGCCACAAACTGGCGAATGGGTTTCGTATGAGCGCCCGTCTCGACCATCGCGGACAGGTACAGCGCAAAGTGGCTTGCATATCCACCCTGTCCATCCTCATCGGACTCTTCGTCGAGGATAATCTCGTTGATGAGCCGTGTGTATATGGGATCCGACGCCGGAACCCAAGGCACGGTGACGCAAGTCAACTCCTGTTGGAGTCGTTTGGCCAACGCCATAAAATCCCATACAGCGAAGACATGGTTCTCCATAAACATCCGTAAGTCATCCAGCGATCGAATGCGTCGGTACAGGGGATGCTGGGCCAGTGCGTCCTTTAATCTGTCCTGATGGGACATCGATCCGTCTCCTTTGCGGGCAACTCTTCTGCTCCTTCAGGTATTGTGGCAAAGTCGACCCCATCCGTCTATGGTAAGACGCCACCATATTGCGAATCCATAGAGAAATCGATGGATGATGGAAGATGCATCCGTCATAGGTGGTGCTGGTGCCCTATTCTCCCAAAGGATGCCAAGACGCAGCGTGGATTTTTGGGCGATGGCGCGTTATTTAATCAAAAGAGGCACCACCCTGGTTATTTCTGGCGTGGTCCTTACCCCCATGGTCCCCCGATTATTCTGGTCTAAGTAAACCCATGTGGTCGACAGTACCCCACCCACGCCGGCATGGAACGGCGTAATTTCACTGGGGTTGACGCTCGTGGTCGAGGAAGACTCTCAAGAATCCTCATGCACTTTTTGTCCAATCCGGTCCAAGTGATCTTGCATGAGAACATGCGTCGCGATGAGCTCGTCAATTTGACTCTGCATAGATTGCACCGTACGTTGCATGCGTCGAAGCTTTGTCACGGCCACGATCCCACCACAAATCAGGATCGCTTCTATTCCCCATAGTAGTTCAATTAACCTCTGGGTGGACACGTCCAAACCTCCTAACCTTATAAGGACCATACGCTCAGAACATCATCCGTCGTAGGTCTCACGAATTTTTTATGGACGGAGATAAATTTCAGTCAATTTGAGTGGCATCCCCACTCCATCCCCTATTCCTGGCTGCCTGTGGGAGTGATCGATCCTCGCACGTAAATGCGTCGGATCCCTTGGAACCACACCGCAACTGGATGGGATGCACCAGGATTCGGATAGACTTCGCCCGTAGGGACAAATCCACTCGGCGCTCCCTGATGGACGACCTCGTAACGTTGTTTCCACCGGATGGTAACGACTTCGAAAACGATCCCGGCCCCCAGCAAATATCCTCCAATTTCAGGAAGTTTCAAGCCGAAAAAGATGACCCCTCCTAGCATGCTGACGGCCCCCACCACCCACAGTAACGTTCGACCCGGCAACCCGCTATCCTGTTGGGTGGCCAAGACCGGTTCGGGATGCTCGCGAAAAATCTGGGGAAGTTGACGAGCCGAGGCTCGCCAGGTCCGGCCCATCATGAGTCCAGTGAAAATTAAAATGGGTGGGGTAAAGAGTTGCATCAGAGTCGTCAACCCAATGCCCCAATGGGCATTGACATAGTGCCAGATATATAAGGGATTGTCGCGGGTTGTTTCACCGATAACCCCCCGCAATATCGCATAATAAAACATGGCCGACCAGAATTGGTAACCAGGGGGCGGGGTTTTTCGGCGTTCTATCCAGAAATAGCGGACAATCAAAAAGACCCCAATGAACGAACCCCAGAGTTGCTCCGGCCACCGCCCAAACCCGAGTTCCGTCATCCGGCCCAATACCTGATGGTCGAAGATGTTGCCAATCCGCACCATGAAAATTCCGAGGGCAACGCCGGGTATAATCCAGTCTACGGTATGGTTGAATAGCAACGGTTTACGACGCAGTTGCATCCAAAATGCGAGCAGGCCAAAACCGACCGCCCCATCAAACGCCAGTCCTCCCTGCCAAATTTTCAACGTCTGGAGGGGGTCGGTCCAAATCCATTGAGGATCATTGGCCAACACGAACACGACACGGGCACCAATGACCCCCCAGAGCACTGTCCACAGCAATACATTGGAAAGGCCATCGGGGTCGTATCCTGCTTGTTTCCCTCGCTCAATCAGGTAATACGAGCCTCCTAAAATCGCCATGACCATGAAAATTCCATACCAATGCACCCCTAAGGGGCCTATCTTAAATGCATACGGATTTAACCGCGGAATATACATGCCCATCCTCCTACCTTGCCTCTATAAGCATTTGCTGTGAGTCCGACGCAAAACTGTGCCCCACTAGCTAACGCCCCACGACAGACAAAGGTGACGTGAACCATGAGGGCGCAAATGGAATGCTAATCACGCGCGCATTTGGGCATCAGGATCCGATTCTGGACGTGACGCCAATCCTGACCAATCTGCATTACCTGGTTGGACGACATTGGCGAATTGGCTAAACGCACCGGTGTTACGGTGCGCACCCTACACCACTACGACCAAATAGGGCTACTCGTCCCCACCGGACGCTCGGAGGCGGGTCACCGTCGTTATTCTGCCCAGGATGTCGCGCGACTGCAACAAATCGTAGGCCTCAAGCAGTTGGGTTTTCGATTATTAGAGGAAATCAAGGGCCTGTTATACCGTCGATTTTAACGATGACTGGAAGGACTCGATGCCATACTACGGGCGCAGCAAGCGGTGACGGTCGAACAGCTAATCCAACTCATTGAGGTGATGACAATGTCGGAGACGTATGTTAGTCCCAAGCAAATGGTCAAGATCAAACACCAAGGAATGGGGCTTGGCCCAGAGGGTGTGAAGGCCGTCGAAAATGAATGGCCCTCCTTGATTGCGAAAGTCCGATCACCGATGGAAAGAGATCGTCAACCTGTTCACGGGTGGCGACTGGGAAATCTCTCGGTCACTTGAACGGTACTATGGTGAAAACCCGGGCAACACGGTCGAATTTGGGATCGATAGGGAAGTCTGGCTTTACATTTCGAAGGCCTTTACCCACATCTGAATGGGAACAGATGGATATGATCCATTAACCTACGAGCGATTTTTCGTCGGAATGGTCGTGAAGGCGCCCGGTGTTCTGCTGCGACCGGACACCGAACCTTTGGTCTCATTCCCGGAGTCATCCTACAACGATATCTCCTCAGCATTATCACTACGGGACACTAGCCATCCAGGGGACATTCGACCTGTCCTTACCCCGAAAATTTACCACATAATTCCTTAATCAATGGAACATGCTATGCCGAGATTCGGATTACAAGGAGGTATCTCTCCATGCCGAGAGTCGGTGAAGTGTTGTGGGATGTTCTGGTGGATTGGGGCGTCACGCATGTCTTTGGCATACCCGGTGATTCCATCGACCCCTTGTTAGATGACTTGCGAAAAGATACGCGTCTGACCTTTATTACGGTGCGGCATGAGGAAGCCGGGGCTTTCATGGCCTCCGCATTCGCCAAAAAAACCGGCCGGCTTGGGGTTTGTATGGGCACCGCAGGTCCCGGTGCCATCCATCTCATCAATGGACTCTACGACGCCAAGATGGATCACGCACCGGTATTAGCCATCACTGGCCAGGTTTCTCTTGGCTGGATCGGCACCGATTATTTTCAAGAAGTCAACGTGCTTCGCATCTTTGATGATGTAGCCCGCTATAACTATCAGGTTTCCGACCCCCGACAGATCGATGTCTTGGCCTCGATGGCATGCCGCACCGCCTTAGCCGACCACGGTGTGGCCCATTTAAGTTTTCCCTTTGAAGTTTCGTCGATGAAGACAACGGGCCATGTGCGTCGCTTCACGGTAGTTCCCCATGCCATCGACGCCATCCCTACTCACGTCACCTTAGAGGCCGCCGCGCGACGCATCAACGCAGCAGCGAAGCCCGTCATGTTAGCTGGACGCGGATCCCGTGCGTATCGAGACGCCGTCCTCAAGATCGCGGAAAAGGCATCCATGCCCATCGTCAATACCCTCCCTGCTAAGGGCGTCATTCCCGATGCCCATCCCCTCGCCCTAGGAGGTCTCGGTCTCCTAGGGGCCAAGCCGGCTCATCGCGCCATGGAAACCTGCGATCTGTGCCTTTTGGTAGGAACCTCATATCCTTATCTGGAGTTTCTTCCTAAACATGCCACGATGCTCCAAATTGACTGGGAAGCGCGCCAAGTTGGCAAACGACGTGCCGTAGACGTCGGTCTCGTAGGCAGTGCTGAACCCACCTTACAGGCGCTGGCGGATCTTCTCGTGATCCGAGATCCCTCACCCTTTCTAACCGAGCTCCAACACCAACGACAGCACTGGCTCAGAGAGATTAGCGAACAGGCTCAGCGTCGAGTAAAACCCCATCATCCGATGCATCCCCAATGGGTCGCCGAACGCCTCTCTCACTTGGTGGATGACGATGCAAACATCGCGGTCGACGTCGGAAATTCTTTGGTGTGGATGGCGCGCAATTTTCGAATCCAAAACCAGGGCTGGCTCGTCTCTGCCTGGTTAGGATCGATGGGCTTCGGATTGCCAGCCGCCATGGCCGCCAAAATCGCCGAACCGACTCGTCAGTCGCTTGCAGTGGTCGGGGATGGGGCGTTTACCATGCTGATGGGAGATTTCGTAACTGCAGTGAGATATGGGTGGCCGATTACCGTAATAATTCTCAATAACAGCCGATTAGGGATGATCAAATTCGAACAAGAAGTTCATGGTATGCCGGAATTTGGCACTCGCCTGACCAACCCCAATTTTGCGCAGTATGCCGAGGCATGTGGGGGAAAAGGGTTTACCGTAACGGATTCCGACGATTTGGACGATGCGGTCACCGAGGCCCTTCATGCCAAGGTGCCGAGTATTGTTGACGTCCTCACCGACCCCCATGAAAAGCCCCTGCCGCCCCGGATTACCGCCCGCGAAGCCATGGGCTACATGGAGGCGCTCTTTAAAGAAACCTTTCCGTAGGGATTAGTTTACGGATTGCAACAAAATTAACGTATCCCCCGGCTGAATTTCCTCATGGGCCTTAGGACCCATATGTGTTGTACCCTTTCGCAAATAACCGATCAAGGTGACATCGTCCCCGAAAATTTGTCGCACTTGGGACACCTGTTGATGCGCCATGCCGCTATCTTCGGTGACCAGTACTTCATTTAGTTGAATGCCTTCTTCGTTGAGCATGGCCATTAAAAGATCATGGGCCACCGGTTTGACAAGCATTCGGGCTAGTCGCCGTCCGGTGCCGATGTCGGGCAGAACGACTCGTTCTACGCCTAAGGTGTTTAAATAATGGGCGGCTTGCATAGTCGAGGCACGTGCCACGACCAAGATATCCGGGTTAATATCCCGTGCACTCAAATACGCATAAAGATTTTGCGCATCGTCTGGCAAGGCCAACGCTAACCCACGCGCCGTTTTGAGATTCACGATGGTCCCACCATCCTGGCCGAGCCGCTCAATATGAAACGCCATAAACCCCTCTTTCACGATCCGGGTCACCCGTTCTCGGTCAACGTCGGCCATCACGACGGTTTCCCCTTGGTCCCGCAACTCCATCGCAAGGCTCCGGCCCACTTGACCCGCGCCTAAGACAATAAAATGCCCCTCCAACCGTGCCACCCGCCTTCTCCAACGTTGCTCCTGATAGTACCCCAAGTCCACTTCTACAATAAGAGATACTAAAATCGAGACCCAAAAAATCCATGCCGCGGTGCCCACCACAACTAAGATCAGCGTGAAAAGAGTCGCCTCTGGCGTCTTTGGAGAAATTCCGGCATCGCCCACGGTGGAAATTACGACGGCCACATAGTAGAGCGCTAATAACCATGGCACATGACTAATCCAGTGAAATCCCAGGGTGCCATAGATCGTGACCACAAGAATCAATCCGGTGCCCAATTGCACACGACGGTACATGGCATGGTCCCCTTTTGAGTGGGTGAGCTCCCCTAATAGGACTCATCCTACTGAGAGCGTATCATGTGGAAGGTTCTTCCTCAAGACGGACAGCCGCATCCCCCTGGTAGAGGGTTAGGATGGCAACACCACCCTGTGTTAAGATGGGGAACCAAGAAGGAGGTTTTGGCTATGTCCGACCAAAAAAGCCCCATCCTATCCAGCCTATCGTTTACGGACACGGATCTTCGGGCTTTAGACCAGTTTATTTCGCAGCCCGATACCCGCAGCAAAGATGTCTTCTCCGGCAACACGATTACCGTATCCGATACGCATCACCTGGAATGGCTCATCAAACACGATTTGTTCGAAGGCGTCGTGATGCAAGTCAGTCTTATGGACCGTGAGGAAGGTCACTTCCTTGCCGGTATGGGTCAACCGCTAGCAACCGCGGAAGACATCTTGGATGATTTCATCTTTACCTGGCAGGACCGTCCCGTGATTCTGCGTGTCCACACCGCCCTCTAGTCCCTACGGATGGGATGGTTTGGGCCGACGACTCGCATCATATTGGCCCATCATGGCCGGGAACAGGATGACGTAGGCCAATTGTAATGCCGAGGCCATCAGGAATGGCCATTCCAACGATCCTAAACCAATGAGCCATCCGCCAAGGGCCGGGCCGATCGCGGCTGGGACACTCCAGGATACCGCATTGAGACTGCTAGCCAATCCACGGCGTTGGTCTCGCACCAGACCCATGCTGAATGCCTGTCGGGCACCCATAGAACCCCGATTGACGATGGAGCGAAAGACATAGAGTACTGCTGCAACCCAGAAACTCGGCGTAAACGGAATGGCGACCAAGAGAGCCACTCCGAGAAGTCGTGGCAACACGATAGAACGGATAATGCCCACCCTTTCAGACATTTTGCCAATCACCAGCGATGAGAATCCGGTTAAGAAGAAGGTCACCGCATAAACCGGGCCAATCTCCCTAGGCCCAACACCAAATCGCAAATTAAACCAATAGGGCAAAAGCGGGGCCACCAGTCCTACACCCAATGAATTCACCATATTAACCCCTGCCAACAGGCCGAGTGCTCGATTTTCTCTTTTGACCACGATAGCCTCTTTCCGAGAATCGCCGGGATCCCCAGATGGGGTCGAACGTGACGGAGGATTTTCCTTGAGCACCGCGATTTGCCAGAGATTGATGACCGCCATCACCAAGTTCAACACAAACAAGGGAATGTAACGTCCGGGGCCCACCACTCCGGGCAAGAGATTTGGCAGAAAGGCTGCCAATAGGGAACCGATTCCCATCCCCCAAAATTGTAAGCCGGCATTAAAACTAAACACGGAACCACGGCGGCGGTTAGCAATCGATTGGGCCAACCACGCCTGCTCAGCCGGCGCAAAGGGTCCGGAGGCGCCGTTTGCTCCCCGACCAAATCCAAACAGGGCTGCCGTCAGCACCAACACCCAGACGCTCGGAACGAGGATGATAGCTAACGTACCTAAAATGAGGCCGCTTTCATAGACCAAAAGAAACCATCGGCGGCCTATGCGGTCGCTGGCCGTTCCCACCAAAAGACTAAGTCCGGCGCCAACCAATCCTCCAGCCATAAGTAGCAAGCCGACCTCGGGTGCACTCCAATGCCGTAATTTCAGGTAAAGGGTAAAATCCACCCCCAAAGCTCCTTGTGCGATGCTGCGCAAAAATCGGGCCATAATCAATTGGCGAGCTATCGGGTCCAGCGACGTCCAACCCTGACGAGTATATGGAGCCGGATCCTGGGTCATGAAAGAGTCCTCCTCTTTCGTCCGGCAAATTCTTGGGTCATTCGCTGCAACAATTCTGTCAGGGTTCTTTTGTCCGCGTCCGAAAACGTCTTGGTCATCTCCAACACTCGTTGCTCAAATTGTTCGATGGCCAAACCCAAAACGTCCCCGCCCCGGTCCGTGATGGAAACCCTGACCACCCGCTGATCTTTATCCGGACTATACCGCGTGATGAAGCGTCGGGAGGCCAACTTATCTAACATTTGAGTCACCCCGGATGACGAGATATTCAGACGCTCTGCCAATTCGGAGACGGTCGGATCCGTATGGCCGAGCTTCATCATAAGACGCAGTTGCGGGCGCGATAAGTCTCCATATTGACCTCCCAACGCATCTTGGAGGGTAATCAACACCTCGACAATCGGCGTTTCCTTAGTCATGGTCACCATCCCCCATATTTGGATTCGACACGTCGTTACCGTTCGTACCCACGGACTCCATCGTAACGCATTTCAGTAAATAATTCACTAACTTAACTACTTGCATATTACGAGTTTCTCACTGCATTAACCCGACGATCCTGTAACTTTCCCAGAGGGGGGGACGTTAATCTAAGAAATGAGGGTTCGTGGCCACAACGACGACCATTCGAGGAGGACATCCTTGTGCTTAGACCATCTTTTGCCGTCTGGTGCTTAGGACTCAGCGTGAGCACGCTGCTGATAAGCGGGTGTGGGACAACCACGTATCGGGCGTCAACCGCGACTTCTGCCCCAAGTCCAACCGCCCAAGCATCCCAAGCCGGTCCATCACGAACCCAAGCTTTGATCGCTACCCGATTGACATTACCCAACGGTGTCTTGGTGACTCCTACACGGAATGGAATTTGGCATCATATCACCTTTTCTCTAGCGGTGCAGGGTTCTGGAAGTCCACCCGGCACCGGCCCGCGATATCTCGGTGTTATCGATAATCATTCGAGCGTCGTCCAGCACTCCACGGTCACCTTACCCATGGGTCAGGCGGACTTCGTTTCGGTAAAGATGACGCCCCCTGCGACAACGGGGTCTACGACTCCGACCTACCAGTACTGGTTCATCGTCTATAAAAGCCGATATACTTACGCTATCGTGGGCACAGTGCCCGCTTTTACAAATCACGGCGCCGAAGAGATGTTGGCGGCTGCTAAGCACTGGACCATTCCCGCCCAATAGGGTCACAAGGGAATATGGGGGGGCATCGATGCCGTACGCACTAGAATTGCTTTTCGATCGAGGTACCTCGCGGGCGGTCGAAGCACTATGGGACCTCTTGAAAGAACATCGGACGCTTTCGTATCGGCAGGGAGACTCTGAGGTCCCTCATCTCTCGCTACTCGTGGCAGAGTCCCTGAGCCTCCATACTACTGCCGCCGTGTGCGCTTTTGTACCGTGGTCTTTGGCGCGTGGCATCCAACTTGGTCCCCTCCAGGCATTTACAGCTCCCGGTCCCGTCTATTATTTGACCGTGCAGGAGGCACCCGAGCTCAGGGCTTTTCAGCGCCGAATTTTTCACGGTCTCCTGCCTAATTCCGAAGGCATCTGGGACTACTACTCGCCGGATTTCTGGATCCCCCACGTCACGTTATGTCAGGGAAATCCTGTGACACAAGAACGGCTACACCAGTTAGAGGAACTCGGCCCGATTCAGGATGCCCAATTCACGGAGTTCCTGGTGGTCGAGTTCGATCACACACAACGGCAAGAACGCCTGAGGATTCCTCTTTACACTCTTCCCCCTGACGAGATTTCTCGGGAAGGATCGCTATGGCAACGCTTTGACCAAGACTTGGCCAACAACGCCTATTTTGATGCCCACGAAGCCCTGGAAGAGTTGTGGCACCGTGACCGCGACCCACGGCAACAAGCCGCGATCTGGATTGCCGTTGCCTTCGTCCATTGGTCAAGAGGTAATTTCCCAGGTGCCCAAAAGCTTCTCACCAAACTCGACCGCCAGGTAGCGGGTCGGGCAGAACCGCTCATGCCTCTGATAGACGACTGGGCCAAAGCCCTAGGCCACCATCGGCCCTGTCCAGGCATCACGCCCACCGAACGTGACCTCATCGTTCGGTGGGCGCGTTATCACAGGTAAGGCCCTACTGCTGTATCCCGATCTTGTCCAACATAAAGGCGTATTCGGCGGCAGATTCTTTGAGTCGATTGTAGCGACCGGAGGATCCTCCATGCCCCGCCCCCATATGGGTTTTTAATAGCAGCGTGTGCGTATCCGTCTTGGTGTCTCGCAACCGAGCCACCCACTTGGCAGGCTCCCAATACGCCACCCGCGGATCATTTAACCCAGTTAAAACCAACATATGGGGATAGGCTTTCGCTTCCACATTATCATAGGGGCTATAGGACTTCATGTACCAATAGTAATCGGGGTCGGAAGGGTTCCCCCATTCATCCCATTCGAGACTCGTTAAGGGGATTGTGGCATCGCTCATGGTGTTGACCACGTCCACAAACGGAACGCCAGGCACCACCACACGAAACAGCTCCGGTGCGAGATTGACAATGGCCCCCATCAGCAGTCCACCGGCGCTGCGGCCCTGAGCAGCCAATCGTTCCGAGGTCGTATAGCCCCGTCGAATTAAGTCCCGTGCCGCATCGATGAAGTCCGTAAACGTGTTTTTCTTGGCCAAGAATTTCCCGTTCTCGTACCAGCTATAGCCCAGTTCGGCACCACCTCGTACATGCGCCACCACGTATACAATACCCCGATCTAGGAGCGGTAGCCGGGTCGCACTAAAAGTGGGATCCATACTCATGCCATAGGACCCGTACCCATACAGAATTAAGGGAGCTGGACCTTCATCCAACGCACCTTTTTTGTACACCACCGAAAGAGGAATCGCGGTCCCGTCGTCAGCTTTTGCCCAGAGTCGTTCCTGATGATACTGCTCTGCTTGGTACGGGCCGGGCACCGTCTTGGCCTTTAGGAACGACAAAGCTCCCGTTCTCAGGTTCAGCCCCAAAGTGTGTTCCGGGGTCAGAAACGACTCGTACGTGACAAGCGCCTCGTCGGTGTCGTAGCTACGGTTAGTCCACACATCCACCGTGTAAATGGGCTCGTCCCACGAAAGTTTCTCTAACGTATCATTTCGATAGGTCCAGATTTGAGTCAGGCCATCTTGGCGTCCGGTGATGACAAGCGCTTCACGAAATGGGTATATGGCTTGCAAGTAGCGGGTGTCATCGTATGGAATTAAGTCCTCGCGGGCGCGAGGATCTGAGACGGGACATGTCATTAGACGAAAATTTTTCGCACCCTGGTTGCTTAGGATCAAAAAGCGGTTCTCCCAATGTTCCACATCGTACTTAATACCGGGACGTCGTGCATCAAAGAGTTGCAAGGGAGCCAGAGCATTATCCAAGTCGATGAAGTATGCCTCGTCAGTCTCCTTGTTTTCGGACTTTAACCAGAGATATTGTCCACTTCGCGACTTTTGGATTCCAATCGAGAACGTGACATCTTTCTCCTCATACAGGAGGACGTCCATCGTTTCTCCCAAGTGATGGCGCCACAATTGGTACGGACGCTGCATCTCATCCACTTTGGTGTAGTACAGATACATGCCTGATTTATCCCACTCGAGGCTGGCATACAAAAAGACTCCCGTAATCTGATCGGGTAGAGTCTTACCAGTGGTGAGATCCCGCACATAGAGGGTATAGCGGTCGGTCCCATCACGATTTTCCAGATAGGCCAATTTCTGATGATCATCACTGATGCGCTGAATGGTCACGCTCAAAAAATCGTTGTCTGTCGCCATGGTGTTCAAATCCAGAATAATTTCTTCGGCGGCATCCGCTAAGGCTTCACGGTCTTCTGCCCGCTTACGTGCATAAATGGGATATTGTTTTTCGGCCGCCATCCGCGAGTAATAGTAATATGGCCCATCTTGAACGGCCACGCCCGCTTCATCCGCTGGCACCCGTGCCACCATCTCTTGATATAACCGGTCCGTCAAAGGTGAAAGAGGCTTCATAACCTCTTCGTAGTACTGGTTTTCTGCCTCCAAATAGGCAATGACTTCGGGCTTCTCTGCCCCTCTTAGCCAGTAATAATCGTCCTGCCGCATATCCCCATGCAACACATGAGGGTGAGGTTGCTTCTGTGCCACTGGCGCCTTCATAAATCCTCCTACTGGATCGCGAGGGTTGACCCGCTATCCGCCAAATTTACCTTATACCCCAAGGCTTTCGCTATGTTCCCCAGTCAACCACCCCGGCCTAACGGCCGGAGCTTGCAACTCCCCGGAAGTGCCGACGATGGCCGAAGCCGTCTCCTTCCTTCCATTGGGGTCGCATCATAGGGCGGTTGACGACGCCCTCACGATGTCAATGGGTTCTTCGAATCGTGTGGTGACACAGGATGAATGATGCGCACGACATGTTCTCATCATTTACCAATCCCCGGCCCGCGGGGTTCTTTCCCGCTGACTCACTGATTATGCCATGAGGTGACATCCGTTACTTAAGTTGCAAGGTCACCGCACGTCCCGAGGGCTCCCCGATTTTCTCTACAGCGGTTCCCGTAGCGACCACTTCCATAACGTCTTCGGACCGGTGAATAATTTCGATGTTGACATTCACCACGGCATCGGCATGGAGCGCATCGGCTTCGGCCTTCATACGCTGCAAGGACAGTTCCCGAGCCGTGTACATCAGTTGGGTCAATTGACTCAACTCGCCGCGCTGTAACCCCTTAAACGCCGTCGCAATACCCCCACTAATTCCCATACTCATGACACTATTCCCGAGTACAAATCCGACGGGACGATACCCACTGTCCGTAATCAGCCAAAAATCCATCGCCGAGAGATTGCTAGTCGCTGCCCCTTCGTGGTGCTGTTGTAGACCGTTAAGTTCTTTAACCACGTCGTCCATGGACGTCAACGGATTGTTTCCACCAAATCCAAACGGCATCGCATTTACCTCCTAAAATTTATGTTAATCGGAAATCTTTATTTAAGGCGTGAAAGTCCGTCCGCGCCAGACATTTAAGTCAAACCGATAATAAAATGAATGAGCGGCTACACCAGTGAGTAGTGCAACAACCAAGGTCCGTTTCAGTATAGCATGTTATATTTCAATCCACGCACCCCGTGAGGAGTGCGACCTATGTCGGCCTTTGGAGCCATTGCTATGATGTTATTTCAATCCACGCACCCCGTGAGGAGTGCGACGTCACGGCCACGACACCGAGCCGCATGATATCGCCATTTCAATCCACGCACCCCGTGAGGAGTGCGACACCAAATATATCGTGGTTTAATCTTTCCAAAAACTATTTCAATCCACGCACCCCGTGAGGAGTGCGACATGTAAATACATTATAGCCATTGGGTTCCTAAAAATTTCAATCCACGCACCCCGTGAGGAGTGCGACAAGCGGCCCTCTGTTGACGCTGATGGACTGGAACGCAATTTCAATCCACGCACCCCGTGAGGAGTGCGACTCTTCATATTTGTATCCCCCTCCCGGAGGGTAGGATTTCAATCCACGCACCCCGTGAGGAGTGCGACGGCTCCCCTCTTCCCA
>JAJYPK010000161.1 GCA_021795465.1 Bacillota bacterium | reverse complement strand
CCCCGGCATGTTGCTGGCGGGATAAGCGGTGGCGAGTCAGGAGGGTCACTCCGAGGGTCTCTCGACCCGCGACGCAGCCATGGTGGTTCCCCCAGAATCTCCGCCCTTTAGGGCGGGGAGGTTCAAACGGTACCACACTGTATTTTGGCCCCGATGGCACCCTATTGGGACGGCATCGTAAGCTGAAACCGACAGGCTCGGAGCGGTTGATATGGGGTGAGGGCGATGGCAGCACGTTAACCGTAATCCCCACCCCATTTGGGATGCTCGGGGGTCTCATCTGTTGGGAAAACTACATGCCACTGGCACGTGCCGCCATGTACGAAAAAGGCGTGACCCTCTATGTAGCCCCCACCGCTGATGCGCGTGACAGCTGGCAAGCCACCTTGCAACATATTGCCTGCGAGGGCCGATGTTTTGTGTTTGGGGCCAATCAATATGTTACCCGTCGCGATTATCCAGAGGATTTGGTCAGTACCCGTGAGCTTACCGATGCCCCGGATGAATTGTGCCGCGGTGGTAGTGCCATTCTCAATCCCCTTGGTCAGTACGTGGCCGGACCGTTATACCATCGAGAGGGCCTTCTCGTAGCCACTTTGGACCTAACCCAGATCGAGGAGTCTCGGTTTGACTTTGATGTGACTGGGCATTATGCGCGCCCCGATGTGTTCACACTGTGGGTTAATGAGACTTCTCAGCACAATGTCGTATCCCACAGTAACGAGGAAAATGGGGGGCAGAGTGTAGCACACAAAAGAATGCCGGATCGGTCGTCCGGCTGCTAACAGGTGCTCATCAAAAGGACCCACGCCGAGAAGTTACATGGTAGGAATGTGTGCAATGGCTCTGGGTTGTCCTTCCTTCCTAGGGATCACCATGACATTTCCACCACACCGCCCCCGGAGGACAGACATTGGTAGGCTTGATGCAGGAGGTCTGAAAAATTATGCGTGCCCTGGTTACACCAAACGACGGACCAGCGCATCGGGTGGGGTAAAGTTCTTTGGATCTGGGACATTTCTTGTTGAATGGAAGGCGCTTGCCGATTGCGATAGAGAATCACGAATCCATCGCTGCCGAGCCGGCCTAACATGGCATCGGCGTCCTTGGTGCGATGGATGGCGTGGGCGACCTCTTGCAACAGGGGGTCATCAGCGGTATAGCCGTGGTCCGCATTGGCGTGCGAAAAGTCATCGAGGTCAAGGAGGGCGATGGCCACCGAGCTCGACACTCCCTCACGCATTTTCTGAGATTGGCCATTAAAGCAACGTTGGATCGTGTGCCGATTGGCTATCTTGGTCAAGGGCTCGGTGATGAGCGCGTGTCTATCTTGATCCCGTAAGTGAATCACTTCATAGGAAACGCCGACATAGCCCAGGAATGCCTCAATCAGCTGCAACCGAGCGGGATTAAAGTAGTAGTCGGAGGTACTGTGAATCCCCACGAACATCTCGGTTGGCTGACCGTGTAGGGTCATAGGGAACAGTGCGCAAGATTTCACGCCTTGGTCGCGAAGCCTCTGATCCAGTTCATGGGCGGATTGAACTTCTGGGGTTTTTCGTCGCGGGTCCGATTCTTGGAACAGTTGTTGGAGAAGTCCTTCATAGGTGCGGACCATCCCAAATGTGTGTAGCGAGGGGAGCCGAGCCGGGTCCTCGATGATGAAACCTCCCGAAACTCCCATGGTTTGTGTCAAAATATCTCCGGTTCGTTGCCATAACTGATCCA
Organism: Bacillota bacterium; assembly: GCA_021795465.1. GTDB lineage: Bacteria > Bacillota > Sulfobacillia > Sulfobacillales > Sulfobacillaceae > JAKADJ01. Next base: position 5,832 of record JAJYPK010000161.1, on the reverse strand, counting down.
CATCAGGAATCAGCGGTAATTCGCTACTGGCGCGCATCAGCACATCTACCTGTTTTTGCTGGGCCTGCAAAAGGTGCATGAGTCGTCGATCGTACAAAGCACTAGCGGCCGCGTGAGCAAAGGATGTGATGTCGGAAATGACCGAGGGATGTACGGATGAAGACTTCTGGAATATGGTGAGGACACCGAGGGTTTCGTCGTGGCTACTGAGCGGAAGGCCGAGAACATGGACCAGGCCTTGCTGACGCGCCCACGCGGAGAGGGCCGGGGGGTTGTCTAGTGCCTTCGGGGTGTTTTCGAGATTTCGAGTGGCTGGGGTACGTTGGTAAAAAACCTGGCTTAAGAGGTTTAAAGAAGCATCGGATGCTTTGTTTAAGGGGACCGACAACTGGATGACCTCATTTGCCCGATCCCCGGAGGCGGCTCGATGACGAAACTTTTGACCCTCCGTTTCAGACACTACGACAAGCTCAGCATCGGTCATCCGTCGTGTCGCGCACGACACGGTCTCCAAAATTTGTTCCTCCGTGGTGCACGTGGAAATTTCGAAGAGGGCTGCAGTCAGCTGCTCCTGGCGGAATTGTTCTTCTTGGGTATCCTTTAACGTTAAGGATTTTTCTAGTAAGGTGGTCGCGAGGGATGCCAAGGCTTGTAGACGTCGCACCCGACCCAAGGTGAATCCTCCCACTTCGCTATGATAGACCTTTAAGATGCCAATCACCCGTGAGCCGACCAAGAGAGGTATCCCTAGGGCCGACTTAATTCCGGCCGCTAGCATGTCTTCTAGCCACGGCGCTAAGGTGGGTTCCAGCACAATGTCCGGCACCATCATTTGCCGACCTGTCTGTAAGATTTGACCCACCGGTCCTTGACCGTCAATCGTATTCGCGTCAAAGAGGTCCTCTTGGGGAACATCAAAGGAACTTGCATCGCTTCGAATGCAGTGAAGTTGGCCATGGTCTAAGAGCCCGATCCAACCTTCGTGACCCTCGGAGACTGCCAACGCACCCTGGACCACTTTTGCCACGAGTCGTTGCACGTCTTCCGTATCGGCTAGAGTTGCGATGGCTTCAAAGAGAGGTTCCCCTAGTGGGTCCACCCCAACGGCCATCGTATCTGCCGGCGTGGAGAAGCCAATGGCGAGTACGAACAGATGTGCTAAACCCTCGGCCAGTTTTACCATGTCAGGACGCACCCGGTGTGGTGCGTAAAAACCGATATGCATGACGCCCCAGCAGTCATGATTGTCGCAAATTGGGACGGTAACCCCAGATTCCAACCCGATTTGTTGGGCCCATATGGTTCTCTGATCCTCTAGTGTTTGATGCACATAAGGGTTGCGATCGATGAGCGGGAGCGAGGTGACCTGGTCCGCATCAATAGGAATATCTTGGATGGGAGGTCTTTGGGACGCCGGTAAGGTGGTTTCGTGCAGTTCCAACCGGGACTGGTCGCGACGAAATAGGCTTACGACATCCGCACCCAATAGTCGCATCGCGAGACGTACCAGATGTGTGTTGCGACCCACCCCTTGGGCCATTCCTTGAACCATGCGCTGAGCCGTATTCAACAGTGCCTGCAAGTGCTGGCTTTGATCCACCGGAGATTCCATCGGGCGATGGAAATAGTCACGATGGGAGATGGAAGCTAAGTCGTAGCGAGGACGACCTAAGAGATAGCCTTGTCCATAGTCGACGCCTATTTCTTGCAAGGTGAAGAGCTCGCTCGGGGTTTCGATTCCCTCCGCGATGATTTCAATGGCCGCGGTCTTACTGGCAAATCTCACGGTGCTCTCAACTAATGCGAGCTTGATGCTATTGCGATCCACGTCGCGAATCAGGGACAAGTCGATCTTGGCAAAGTCTGGCTTCAACTCTACTAACCGATTGAGTCCCGAGTAGCCAGCACCGAGATCGTCCAGGGCAATTTTCACGCCGAGGTCGCGAAAGGGTTGCAAAAGACGGGATAAATGGGCGTCACCCGCATCTAGGGTTTCGCGTTCAGAGATCTCTAACACGATCTGATTGGGCGATAGGTGAGGATGATGTTGGATGAGATGGAGAAGATACCCGGGATCGGCAACGGAACGAGGGACCACATTGATGAAAAGATACGTGTCTGGTGTCCATCCATTCTCTTGTACGGCGGACAACATGGCGGTATACGCCATACGATCCAGAGTAGCCAATTGACGATGGCGGTCAGCTGACGCGATAAGGGCTAGGATCGGGACCGATTCTCCCTCGCGATCAATGGGTCGACTGAGGGCTTCGTAGGCGTGAACCGATCCGTTCTGTAGGGAGACGATAGGTTGGAAGACGGCTTGAATGCGGCCTCCATGTTTCCACCGATTCCACAACTTCGCCAGGTTCAACGGATGTTCTGTCAGTTCCATAGTCGGCCCCCTACATAATTCGACAGATTCTTAACCTTGAAATTCGATGATTTTATAGAAATTCCTTTATTTGTGATCTAAAAATTTTCCCAGTGAAATAATACGGGGGCAATGTTTGCAGAGAATTTGCCTTTTTTATGGGGACATCGTAAAATAACGAGTAAGATTTTTTGATAGCGACTCGATGAAGACGAATAAATAGGGTGGCCAAAAATAAGAGAGCCAGGGGTTTGGTGAAAACTGGTTGCGGCGATCCTGTTTCTCACCGTTTGAGGGTTGGCGCACGTGGCGCGTTTACGCTACGACTGAGGTGAGCGGACATAAACCGCTAATTGGGGTGGTACCGCGGGTGAAGAACTCGTCCCTAAGGTTTTTGAGGGGCGTTTTTTATTTGGAGGGGATGGGGCATGCAAACCACAGAGATCACCCGACAGAGCGGGTCTGGAGACCGCTATGAGGTCCGCGCTGTAGAACAGCACTGGCAAGAGCGTTGGGATCTGCAAGGCATCTATCACGCGGAAATGAGTGACAAGCCAAAATACTATTGTCTAGAACAATTCCCCTATCCCTCGGGTCATTTGCACATGGGCCACGTGCGCGTGTTTACACTGGGAGACGTCGTCGCACGATATCGCCGCATGCGTGGGTATTCGGTGCTCCACCCCATGGGATGGGATGCGTTTGGAATGCCGGCCGAGAATGCGGCCATCAAGAGTGGGATTCCCCCTCGCGTGTCAACATTAGCTAACATCGAGTATATGAAAAAGCAAATGCAGGATATGGGGCTGTCTTTCGATTGGCGTCGAGAGGTGACGACGTCCGAACCCGACTACTATCGATTTACCCAAGAATTGTTTTTGCTGTTTTTTTCTCGCGGTCTGGCATATCGTCGTGATGGGGCCGTCAATTGGTGTCCGTCGTGTGAAACCGTGCTTGCCAATGAACAAGTCGAAGAGGGTCAATGCTGGCGGTGCGATAGCGTGGTGATCAAACGCGATCTCACCCAGTGGTATTTTCGCATCACGGACTATGCGGATCGTCTCCTAGATGACTTGGATGACCTCAACTGGCCAAACGAGATTAAGGCGCAGCAAGCGCATTGGATTGGGCGAAGCGAAGGGGCCGAAATTGTGTTTTCGGTGCCAAGCCTGGGTGAATCCATTCGCGTCTTTACGACTCGACCGGATACGTTATATGGAGCGACGTACGTGGTCCTGGCCCCTGAGCACCCTTTAGTGGAGCCTCTTTTGACAGAGAACGCGCAAAGAGACCAAGTTCGCCAATTTGTCGCCGAAGAGCGGACTCGCAGTGATATCGAGCGCACATCGGAAACGTCCGAAAAGCGCGGGATGTTTACTGGATCTTACGCGGTCCATCCGTTGACGGGAGAACCCATCCCGATTTGGGTGGCCAACTATGTGTTGGTCGACTATGGCACCGGGGCCGTGATGGGGGTTCCCGCCCATGATCAGCGAGATTTTATGTATGCCACGAAATACGGGCTGCCGATTCGTACAGCGATTCGGCCCGAGAACGACACAACCGCTTCGGATGACCGAGCGTACACCGGACCGGGGATTTTGGTCAATTCGGATTCGTTTAACGGAATGGATAATAGTGATGCCAAGCGCGCCATCGCGGAACTTTTGGAGACCAAGCAGCTTGGAGTTCGGAAAGTTACGTATCGGATGCGGGACTGGCTCATATCGCGTCAGCGCTATTGGGGTGCTCCCATCCCGATTGTCTATTGCGATGCCTGTGGTGTGGTCCCCGTACCGCGAGAACAACTGCCGGTGATGTTGCCGGACAACGTGCAATTTACCGGGGAGGGCGGGTCACCCCTAGCCGGGGCTCACGATTGGGTGAACACGGCATGTCCCCAATGCGGAGCCGGCGCACGGCGGGAAACCGATACGATGGACACGTTTGTGGACTCCAGTTGGTATTACTTTCGCTACACGTCGCCAGGCGACGTCAAGCAACCCTTCGATTCCGTTAAAGCGAATTACTGGATGCCGGTGGATGAATATGTGGGAGGCAAGGAGCACGCGGTATTGCACATGCTGTACTCCCGTTTCTTCAATAAAGTGTTATTTGACGCAGGATGGATTGCGTACCAGGAGCCCTTTGATCACCTGTTGGTGCAAGGCATGGTGGTGTATGGAGGGTCTAAGATGTCAAAGAGCAAGGGGAACACGGTGAGCCCGGAGACCATCATGGCACAGTGGGGAGCCGACGCGACACGACTATTCATGCTGTTTGCGGCACCTCCTGACAAAGACTTCGAATGGTCGGATCAAGGCGTCGAGGGTACGTATAGATTCTTACAGCGGGTGTTTCGGCTGGTAACCCGTGTGCACAACAGCCGTTCAGATTCAGATCGGGGTTCTCTGGAGCGTGTGCGACGAGCCCGTGCGCGCGCGGTGCAAAAGGTGACCGACGATTTGGGCGAACGCCGGGCCTTTAACACGGCGGTGAGCACGTTAATGGAGTTCACCAACACGCTGTATGCCGACGGACAAGGGGTATCCGAATCGGAATTGGTTCAAGCGAAAGAAGCTTTGGTGTTGTTGATGGCACCTTTCGCGCCACACTTAGCGGACGAACTCTGGCATCAGTTGGGCTACGACGGCAGTGTCCATGAAGCACCGTGGCCAAGCTACGACCCTGGTTGGCTGGTGGAGCAAGAAGTCGAGATTGCGATTCAGGTGAATGGTAAGGTTCGTGGGCGCCTGGTGGTGTCCAAAGAAGCGACCATGGATGAACTGACGGCGTTAGCACTAGCCCATGATCAGATTGTGGCACAGGTCGCGGGACGTGACGTGGTCAAGGTGGTGCCGATTCCCGGCCGATTGGTGAATGTGGTGGTGCGGTGAGGGCACTGTTATCCATCGTGATTGCGGGGTCGTCGAGTGTCGTCGCAGCACTCATCGTGCGTGCTCGGCGCCCCTATTCTACGGTGGCCCTGGAGTGGCTTCTGATCGTTGCCGCGATTGCTGCGATGGTGGCCGAAGGGGCTACCGTAGGCTTTATTGGAGCACCCGATGTCTTGGAACCACTCTTGGGAGGGGTTTTAATTGGCGGCGTAGCGGCCTGGTTTTCTTCGAAAAATCCTCCTAAAGACAAAGAAGAAAAGGATCCTCCGAAAATGCCATAAGCACGACCCAGTGAGCACCATGGTTTTCTCCGAACCTTGAGATGATTGAGCGAGTATTGTGATGCTCATGGAAGGCAAGATGGGCCACAACCTAACCCGCGAGAAAGATGCCGTACAACAGTCCAGCCGCCGTGGTCCTTATCAGATGCGCCGTAAAACTCCGCCGTTCAGGGCGGAGATACCGATCCCGGAGGACCAATCAAGAGGTTGGGGCGCTGGAGTTCGGGCGGTTGGAACAATACTTGGAATACAAGCTTCGTCGGCATGGCATCCAGCTCGT
>JAJYPK010000160.1 GCA_021795465.1 Bacillota bacterium | reverse complement strand
GGCTAGGGATCCTCACCGTATTCTTTCTCCCTGTTTCCTGGGGAAGCGTAGCCGTGACTATTGCCGGTTATCCGCTACTCTACGAATGGGTGCGTCGCATTCCGACCATGAGTGGAAAACGTCGGCACATGTTCCTCCTGGCCTGGATCGGTGGTTTTATGGTGGCGACGGGACTTGTCATGGCAAGTCAATGGATAGGGGTGACAAGAACCTCGTTGACGGCACTTTGTGTGGCGAACCTAGTGAGTTGGCGGTTGCCAGTGGCCCCTTCTAAAAAGTTGGTATCTGCCATCAAGATTCCGAACCCAATGTTGGCGTTAAGTTTTGGCCTCTTCTTCGCCTTGGGTGTTGGCGCGTCGTCCACTGTTCGGCTTGGACTTCAAAATGGCCCATCCTCACAGCCAATGAGGATGGATAACTTATTGTGGGGTACGGCCGTCATATGCGCCACTGCGGCGATGCCCTTGGTGTTACGTAAAAAAACCCGTTGGCTCGTCTATATTGGATGCGGCGCCACTGTCGCGGCGTTCTTGGTCCGGATAGAGACTGCCACCCGGGCTCCGGACCACGACCTCGTCGTGCTATTGGCGTTAGGAACGTGGGTTCTCTTATTCTGGTGGCTCTCTCTCTTATTTGGATTTCTCCGTCATGGGCCTCGGGTGCTGGCGATGGGATTGGCCGTTGTAACCACAGCGGTGAGTGTCTCCTGGTACATCGGTCTCGTTCTCTCGGGAGCTGCTCAAGATCGTTGGATGCTGGGTGGATCGATTATGATCATGGTCCTGCTGCTACCCGCCGCTAGAGCGCGCTCTGGTTCACCCGGAGGAGTGCCCAACCCGTCGGCAGGTCCTGGGACGCATATCGAGGCCTTTTACCTAGAGGCCAAACTCACTCAACAAGAACGCAAGATCGTGGACCTTTTACTATCCGGCTCCAATAATCAAGACATTCTCGGAACTTTATACATTTCGATAAATACGTTAAAAACCCACCTAAGAAATATTTATCGAAAGACAAACACTGCCAATCGTCGCGAACTCATGGGGGTGGTCGAACAATATCGCACCTACAGTGCGGGCGAATAAAGGGACGGGATTCTAAGAAATTGGACACGGCGCAAACGGCAGAGATCGAATCCCCCTGGAGTGGCGTTCTCTCTTAGAGGGAGAGAGACGACGGCAACACAGCATGCTTTTCGTCGCATGATGCTTGTAGTATGGTTGATGCAGTGTCCTCTATTAGGCCGTGTTGCCCGGATGCTGTTCGATCGCCTCGTCGTTTAACCCCCATGATTAAAAAACCATGCCAAGGAGGCCCTTTTCATGAGAAGCATCATGGTGACAGAATTCGGCGAACCCGAGGTCTTGGAGGTTCAAGAGGTTTTGCAACCTCAGCCGCAACCACACGAAGTACTGTTACGGGTGGTTAGTACTAGCGTCAACTTTGCGGACATCAAAGCTCGGCAAGGTCGGTACCATGGAACCAGCCACCCCCCTTTTATTCCTGGATTAGATGCCGCGGGTATTGTCGTGGCTTTAGGCTCCGAGGTACAGGGGATAAGGGTCGGCAATCCGGTTCTCGCCTTCACCAATAACGGTTCGTATGCAGAATACGCCACGGCATCGTCCTCTCTCGTGTTCCCACTTCCCGAAGGCGTGAACTGGGACATGGCGGCCGCGTTGCCGGTCGTAGCCTTTACCGCTTATAAGCTCCTGCACGACGTAGGACGCATAGTGCCCGGCGAACGCATCCTGATTCATGCCGCTGCTGGCGGTGTAGGCACCACCGCCATTCAACTAGCGCGTCTCTTGGGGGCGTCTGAGATCTACGGGACAGTTAGCCACGATGGCAAAAAATCGGCAGCTGTCAAGGTTGGAGCAGATCTAGTGATTAATTACACTCAAGAGGATTTCGTTAAGGAAATTCAGGAACGTACTAATGGCCGCGGGGTGGACTTAATTCTAGACGCTGTAGGAGGCCCGATAGCCGAAAGAAGTATGGAGATATTAGCCCCATTTGGACGTATGGTACACTTCGGCAGTGCCAGTGGACAAGGCGCCAACATTTCTTTAGGTGACCTCCATGCATCTTGCCGCTCCGTCCTAGGGTTTAGTCTCGGGACTACGCGAGTCACTAGGCCGGAAAGTTTGGAGTCAACGGCTAAAGCCGTGTTACATTATGTTAGCGCTGGACAACTTACGATCCAGATCGGACGCAAGTATCTACTCGAAGAAGCAGCGGCGGCACACCGATGGATAGAAAGCCGCTCCAGTACGGGTAAGACTTTATTGGAAGTTGGACCTAAACCTTCTTAAACAAGTCCATGCCTGCGCTCCCGCCCAACCATGGGTTAGAAGCCATGTGCGAATAGGGCCAAATTATCGCGAGGGCCCCCACTCCCAGACCATGATTGGCTCTATCGAACAGCGGGAAACGTGGACCGGACGGCAATATCTCTCGACGGGCCACTACGTAATCCCCCAAGGATTGAGTCCACGTTATATTGATCGCGGGCAGAACTTGGGGCGGTACACGGAGCCAAACGTCTGGGTCCCACACCGAACCGAATGAGAACACGAGTAACGTCGCCCATGCTTAGGACACGAAATATCCCAAGTTTTCCGGTCCCTCAGGACTCCTTGACGTGCACATCCTGGGAACCATGAGTCAGATTCTACCTCTTCACCACTGGTATCCACACCTCGCACCAATAATCTGACGACAACGGATCGCCCGGCGGACATATTTCCAACTCGGGGCCACCCGTGTGCTGGTATCCCGTCGCGGGAAACCATTCCCTGAAGATGCGTGTCCAGACAGCTTGTATGGCATCCGGCAGGGCACCTTGGGATGGAAACGTGGCCCACGTTGTAGCGGGAATCACGATGGTTGTCCATTCCTCTCCGGCGAGGCGCTGTTCTCCCTCGACAGCAATGGCATAGCGAAAGACCTCGGTTGCCGGATCTTCTTCGATACAAACACCCAGAAGGGCCCCGTCTTCTCGCAAGAACCTTAGTGTTGCCTCGGTGCCATCGGTATGACACACATCTCAAAATGCCGGGATACTGAGAAATTTCTCATTATCCTGGTGCGAGACATTGATGCACTTTTCGGTGACGGCGAAGGCATTGCGTGGGATAATTTGGTAGTCCACGTCTTTATCTCCCTTCTGGGATCGGTAGAAAGCTACACGTGAATAGGCTTTAAGATTAACCCCGCGTTGGCGCGCTTCTGAGGGCGATATTCCTTGGATCCGGCGAAATGCCTTAGCAAACTCCTCTGGCGACTCGTACTGGTATTTGAGCGCTACATCGAGGACCTTAGCCGACGCCAACGTCAACCGCCGTCGGCGGACGTACTCGGCTACGGTAACCCCAACCCAGACATGGAACATGCGTTGAAAGTGAAACGGCGAGCAATAGGCACGGCGAGCCAGTTCGTCCACGTCGACGCGATCCGTGAGTTTAGTCTCGATGAAATCCACCGCATCGGCCATTCTTTCCAGCCATTGCATGCAACCACCACCTTCTATTGCATTGAACCATTCCGGAATTAGATAATCCTGTTCATTTGTGCTCTCTTACTCTTCGCGATATTCACGGCCATCCCGCAGAAACATTCCTTTGTACCCCCCTCCAAGATGCGCGGAGTAGGCCACGGCATCCTTCTCAGCCTTCATCTATGGGGCCATGCGGCGATCCAGTCTCTTAATTTTTGGGCATACGGCTCACGGTCGTCAGGATTTGTCGGATAACCTTGAGTGAGGTAAAGACGGTCGTCGATGTATCGGGGATATACGTGCAAATGATAATGCCAAACATCCTGGCCGCCATCCGGTTCATTGTGTTGTCGGGTCGAAATGCCAGTACAACCGTATGTGGCTTTCATGCCGAGTGCTGCCATTTGAGCCGCGCGATGAATTTCTGTCGCGTAATCCGCCCGAAGCTCGTAGAGGTTTTCGAAGTGGACATTAGGTACCACAAGCACGTGACCCTTGTTATTCGGCCACCACTTACTCGCAATAAACGATGTCACATAGGCATTTTGATACACAATATCCCGTTGTTTGGTACCGTGATGCGGCCTCTCGATTCCCGACACAACTTGGCAAAACGGGCACTCGTAATCCTCCGGTGCATTGGAATAGGTCGTCATGTTGGTCTCCTTATGCTTCTCCGAACGGCAATGCATCCACCCTATAGCGATTCCCATCTCATGAAACCATGCGTTCAGTCCGTTCCACAAGTTTTCGCACAACTTTAGCTAACCTGATGACAAATAGCCTAAGCGCCAACAAATGCATCGCCCATACGAAGACTCGCCGCGGCGGCCAGGTCCATGCCCAATTGGATCCGCGCACGTACGAAACGGATCGCAAGTGGACGACGAGACCATGAATGTACTCAACATCCCGTGCCAGACCTTTCATGGGGAGTGAAATTATGTGGTTAAGCTGCAAACCCAATCTTAATGCGCATTATTGCGTGCTGTCCATATTGTAGCCAACTGACCTCACCTGCTGTCATTGGTCGGCACCGGTTGGATGATGGATCTGACAAGATGGTCGCGGCAATAGCCTTGTTGCTCTAAATATGGTCAGGGGGTACGGGATCGTTTCCTGTGTGCCAGACTCCCCACCACTTCGGTACGTGATCGCGACCTGAAAGATTCGCCGATTGCCCAATCAGGGTGTTGCTTTGAACCACCGGGATGCCTAAATCCACCCTGCTGATAACGGGGTCGGCTTGTTTCTTGCTTAGTGTCCTTTTCTGCTTATTACAAAGGTTGCTAGTAGCGGTAGCTCGATGTGACACCATCTCGTCGCTGAGCCAGAAAGTTAATCCTCTTTGATACAAAAAGAACCGCCCGAGGACGGTTCTTTCGTTTATTCTAGGCTAGTGACCCCATCGGATCCCATGGAGCCAATGGGGTGGGTGTCTTTGAGAGTGCTGTGATAAGATATGAGGGTAAGTACTTCTTATTTACCACCACTTGGTACATATACTCGTCAAACCACTTCTGGCTCATTACGTAATAACCTTTGTTTCCCGTTTCGCTACCCCAACTATTCTCCACTTTCCACCGATTGGGTTCCCCATCGACCAGGTTTACCCCCATAAAGACCATCGCATGCGTCATTAGACTATCTCCGTAGTCCAGTCTTTCCGCTTTGCTCATCTCGAGTTCGACGTCTAAAGCGGCAGTGAAGTTATATTGTTCAGGGTCTAGACTCCCTCGTTCACGGTCCATCATCTTCCCAACATCACATCCAAACCACACGGGCTCGTTATCCTTCAGTTGGGCCACGGCGAGATCCCGTAGGGTCTTCGCCTCTACATTTAAGTAGAGGACCTCCCGTCCTCCAACCACGTTACCCAAGTATTGTACGGTATAGGGATGGTTAAACGGTTTATCTTCCGTTGGTGCATTAATCACGCTGACGTAATCGTCCAGGACTCGGTCAACGTACCTGGTATAAAATGCCCTCGGGGTCAAGCCACGGTCGCTGTGATAGGATTTTTTCTCATCACGGTACTCGAAATCAAACACTTCCGGAGGCTCTCCCAAAAAATGACAGAGCATCTGATAAAACTCAGCCATCATTCGATCCTTTTCCTCACGAAGGGCGGCCAAGGATTTGCCCGAGGCATGCCTTAAGCGGGCTGCATCTTCACGAAGTTTACTAGTCAAGATGCGATTCATCATCATGGATTGACTCGAGTGAAAAGATTCCGGCATCACACTTTGGGGGACCACGCCATACTTATTGATAAGATTGACGAACATGTCCCACTGCCCACCATCTTGCAATGGCCCCGATAATAGCCAAGAAACTAAGCGACCGTTGGCTGGTTCATGGCTCGTAGCGAGGATACTTTCTAAGAAATAATTAGCCTTTTCTAATTTATCCCAAAACATCATATAGCTCTCAGACAATTCGAATTCCTTGAGATCGATTTTACGGGCAATATCGACGCGCAACACATTGAGCCCCGCAAACAACCAGCACCGTCCGCTCTGTTTTTGATTGGTAATCGGACCCGTTTCGATCTCGTGTGAAAAGGTATGCGTCATGCGAAAGGCCGCTTCATGGTCTAGGGCTACCGCTCCGATACCGTTTTTTAGAATCGCATTCATGACTACTCGATGTTCGGGTTTTTCCCGAAATTGAGCTTGATACCGCGCAAGTGCTTCTTGGGAGATGGCGGTGTGATCGTTTAAGGTTGTAGCCAAAAAATTCCCTCCTGTCTCAAGTGCATCAACTTATCCTATTCCAGACACGATCCCAATTTTCCTGCCAGACACTCGAGATTCTAATCCAAATGAGAGACCCTAATGAGGGGCCCTCTAAAAACAACCACACATACTCGGACATAAGGGGGCTATGGCGGGTCCGCCCCCGAGAATTCCTCGCGGTCTTTGAGCGTATCGCTCAACAATCGTGGTGGCTATAGTCGCCAAACTCACGCCGATGGTCCAAAATGGTTGAGCCCGACAGTAGGAAGCCAAACGCAAAACGGTATCTAGCAGGTTGGGGTTTTGAGCCAGCATACCAAACCCGACCGGTTCACAAGCATGCAGCGAGGCAACGATTTCTCAGGTGACTCGCGATGCCCATCAGGCACGTAAGCGTCCCCATGTTCACGATGCGACCATCTTCTAAGGCGCTAGGGTGGGGGCAATCCATGATGGCACTCACAGATTGCCCCCGACGCCCGAAGAGGTGCAAGAAATGACCGATGGGTTTACCGGTCTAAGAAGGGTCTTTACGATCCGCTACCTCCCGACTTTTTCACGAACAGCGTACCAATCCAAGCAAACAGTAGCCCTAACAGTACCCAAATCACCACCGTGGAAATCAACGCACCGAGGCGCGCCACTGGCGTGTTTGATAAGGTTAGCATGTCTTTGATTTCCGCCTGGGTTGCGCTTGGGTATCGGTGTTGCAGGGTTTTTACTATAGCGGCCCCGTGCGGAGAATAGACCAGATCTCCGATGCCCAATAACCCGCCATAGATGAGTCCCAAGAGCGGTCCTACTATCAGTGCTTTATGTTGGTGCCGTTTAGCATCCATCCCTGACAGAATCACTAAGACGACCATTCCTAGAAACACCGCATCCCCGATTAACGTTCCTGCCGATGAGACCGGTAGTGCAAAGTGTACGACGAGACCCAATACTCCTAATGCTCCCGCCAAGATAAACGACCGTGTCCTGTTTGCCATCTTTTGAGTCCCCTCGTGTTGTGCGCCCATTTGGCTCTCATATTTAAGCTCGTCTATCTTTTATCATATCAAGGCCACGGCTAGATTTTGACTCTCTGCCAAAATATACCTGTGCTACACTTAGGACGACATTGCACTAAAAGCATAGCTATCGACATCTGCGACTACCTCGTACCCCACCGTGCGATAAATTCGGTTGGATGTCGGGTTTTTTAAATCGGTGAAAAGATATACCTCGCGATAACCCCAATCCAAAAGGGTTTGACTCACAGCACGCACCAGTTCCGTGGCATAGCCGCGTCTTCGATAAAGGGGTGGCGTATAGACCGGCCCCACC
>JAJYPK010000159.1 GCA_021795465.1 Bacillota bacterium | reverse complement strand
ATCCCGTAAGGTCTTTCATGGTGATATTACCTTTGCCGACATTGACGTCAAAGCCACCTTGTGATGATTCGACGACGAGGTTGCCGAGGCCGAGATTGACATCGATGTCTTGGGTGACAAGTCGCTCGATGGTCATTGGGCCCCATCCTAAGTTGGCATCGAAGGATTTCACACTCGAGGGGACTTGTAATTCTACATCAATGGTCTTAGACAACTCGGATTCGATAGTCAAAGTGCTCCCTAGGCTTGTTTCTACCACGGGGCCGCTAGCTTTAACGTGGGGTTCGCTATCGGGGCTTGGAACGACGACGACTTTGGCTTTTTTTAGTTTAAGGACGATATCTGTGATCATTGGTCAGTATCCTCCGATACCGTGGAATTTTGATTACGCAACAATTTGAGTCCGTCGGCCACCGACACTTCACCGCGACGAATTTGCTCGAGCACGTCTCGACGTTCTCCCGGCGCGAAATGCATGGGGGACGGCTCGGAAGGGTCCGGGGTGGGTTGAAAGGCCTCCACGAGTTGATCCAGTTTGCTACGAACCGTGGGGTAGGAGATGCCAAGGATGCGTTCGATCTCCTTTAGGTTACCCCGGCTGATGACGAACACCCGTAAGAATGATAATTGCTCTTCACTCAATTCCAGGGTGGGGTGGCTATCAAATTGACCACTAATGGTAATGTGGCAGTGAGGACACGTGAGCTCCGTAACTTGTAGCGAGTGGCGACAACTTGGACAGGTTGTGAACATCTTAGCCATAGGGCACCTCCTTGATTGAATGGTAATAATTATAAATGGAAAAGTCAAGAATATTAATGTCGTTATTAAGATAGTCAATATATTTTGGCGCTATGTGACCAAATAACCTGAGATACACGTCACCATGCGAAAAGCTAGAGCGTTCTTGGACACGATCCCGATGTTATCGACGAATGGCCGACCGTGGTGCGTCGCCTTTACAGGGGAAGCTCTAAAGAGGATGCGGCCCCCGGCTGCCGCGAGAATCTCTGGAAGCCTAGGGCCGCGAGGCCAGCAAAGAGGCCGGTAACCCCAAGCCAGGGTAGAGCTCCCAGTGTCATCAAAAATCCCCCAGTGAGAGGGCCCACAGCAAACCCGGCTCGGTTCGCTAAACTGAAAAAGCCCATGTATCTCCCGCGTAGATGTTCTGGGGCGCGGTCCGCGACCCATGCCGAGGCTGCAGGATTAATCATGTTTTCCCCGAGCGTGATCACGACGACCGCCGTGATAAACACGGGACGCGCGTGCCCGATCAACATGACCCAAAACCCGATACTATAACAGAGGGTCCCCATGGCCATCAAAAGGGGGCGGGCAATGCGGCGCGTAAGTCGCGTGATAGGAAGTTGTAGTGCCACGACGAGCACGGCGTTCTCGGCAGCAAGGTATCCGAAAAAGCTCGGGCGATAGCCGAGTTGTAGATGCAGGTAAGCCGGAACCACCATAAAGAGTTGTGAATACACCAGACTCGTGAGGCTCCATAGGAGAGCGAAGCGTAGAAACATGGCGTCGCGTGCCACATCTTTTAGGCGTCCTGGGCCGAGGTTTGTCGTGGTGTGAGCGGGGCGGGTTTCGGGGATAGAGACAAAAACAATAAGGAAGAAAATGAGCATGGAAAGGGCGTCTAGGCAAAAAATCCAAAAGAACGAATGGTCCGCGAGGAATCCACCGAGCATGGGACCGATGATGATCCCCGCGTTGCTGGCCATTCGCATTAAACCGTAGGCATAGCTTAAACGCTCTGGCGGCACCATATCGCCAACCGCTGCCATGGCTGCTGGTTGAAATAATGGAACGGTGAAGCCCATGCCCGTTAAAAAGACGATGAGGAGGGAGGGCGTCAGCGGGAGTCCGACAAGAAATGTTAATAACGCGCCCGAGACAAGGGACGTCAACATGACCCGCCGGCGCCCGAACTTGTCGCTCCACACGCCTCCCACCAACACGGAAAGCACCTGGGCCCCGCCATAAAAGGTCATCACAATGCCAACCATGCTCATGGGGGCGTGAAGCCGTGTAGCTAGGTATATTGTAATAAATGGAAACACCAGGGAGTTTCCGACCAAATTAAAAAACCGGCCGATTAGCAGAATGTAAAAAGTACGAGGTAAAGTGGGATCGACCAAGTGCTGGAACCATCGCACCAAAAGCCCTCCTTTGACTCCCGTACTCCTATGATCATTATGGTTATCGGCAGTCATTGTAACAAAATTGCAGTACAATCAAAATGGGATTAACTGGAGCGAGGAGGAGCCAAGATGATTGCGAGAGAAATCATGACAAGGGATGTTATCAAGATTGATAAAGGCGCCTCGATTGGTGAGGCCGTGACACTGCTGAAAGAACACACCATCAGTGGTCTACCCGTGGTGGATAACGAAAATCACCTGGTCGGTGTCATTACCGGTGGGGATGTGTTGCGTTCCATCCAACAACGCGCCCAAAAGGTTTATCACACCCTTCTAGGTCCGACTCATGTCATCATCGATGAAAATGTGTGGCAACAAGACCGGGATCACCTACTGCGGCTGTCTGTAGCCAAAATGATGAGCCGCTCGCCCATCACCGTGACGCCCGACACCCCGGTTGGGGAAATCGCAGATCTGATGCTTCGTCAAAGCATCCGTCGCGTATTCGTCATTGAACAGACCCGGATGGTAGGCGTAGTGACCAGAAATGATATTGTGCGATGGCTGGTCCGCCGGGTGGGGGGGGTTGAGCCACCGCCTTAATACTAGTCTCAACGCAATAAGGCTGGTAAGGATCGTCCAATCCGACGCAGGAGGGGTGCCAGTGTATTATAGGGCGCTCCCTGGCTCATGAGAGCGGCCGCGTAAGAGAGACCATCACTCATGTAGACCACCCCGACGTCGTGGCACGCATCGGACAAGGATCCCGTCTTGTGGGCGACGGTAACCGTTGGGGGTTGCCCCGTATAGTGCTGTTGGGGCACTAGGGCCGTAATGCTGACCGAGCCCTGACAGCGTTTCATTACATCAATCATCCGATTGCTGACAGCGGTCGAGATCACCTCGCCGTGTGCCAATCGGATGACCAGTTGCGCCATGTCATAAGCCGTAGTACGGTTCACCGAGGAACGCTCGGTGGGAACGCGCTGAAGCCGCCGGACTAGTTCTGTGTCGTGGATGCCGAGACGGTGGATGGTGCGGTTAATGGCGTCAACCCCTAAAAAATCAATGAGTAGGTTGGTGGCTGTGTTGTCGGATACCGTCATCATCAGCATATTTAAATCCCGTAAACTATAGGCTTGTCCCGGTGTTAGGTCAAATAACACGCCGGAACCGTCGACCTGGTCTTCGGCCCGCATGGTGACCATGGCATCCAGCGAGAGGTTTTCCTCTTCGACTCGACGATAGAGTTCGACCATGATGGGAATCTTAATGGTACTCGCTGACGGAAAAATGTCCTTTTCGTGGTACGCTATCGTCTTGTTGGTGCGAAGATTTACGGCAAAGACGCCATAGTGGCCTACGGCATCATCCAACATGGAAGGGAGATTCATCGATCGTGACCGCCTTTCTTGGACTTTGGTGGTTCTTATAATATCATCCTGACGGAGAATGCTGAGGACCGAACAGGAAATTCGTCAAAGAAACGCGAATGGATATAGGGGAAGAAGGTGAGCAGGACATGAGCGTGGTGGTTTTGGGCAGTATCAACCTCGACTTAGTGGCGCGCATTGATCAGGTGCCTAAGGCCGGAGAGACTCGCCTAGCTCAGTCGATGGTGTTGGTGCCCGGGGGTAAGGGAGCGAATCAGGCACTAGCGGCCCGAAGGATGGGGGCAACCACTATTTTGTTGGGTACGATTGGGGAAGACGCGTTCGCCATGCAAGCTCTTAAGTTCTTACGACAAGATGGGGTCGATCTGAGTCATCTCGAGGTGTGTAAAACCACGGCCACCGGACTCGCGTTCATCACCGTAGAAGATCGGGGACAAAATGCGATTACGGTGATACCTGGTGCTAATGCCGAGGTCGGATCCGACGCATTGGCTGACTTACAACAAGTCCTGGGACCCAACGATCTTCTGGTGTTGCAATGCGAGGTTCCATTAGATGTGGTGGAACGGGCGATGCTGATGGCCAAAAAAGTGGGGGCTCGCATTCTCTGGGATCCGGCTCCGGCAGACCGGGCCTTTCCCAAATCACTTTTTAAGGCGGATATCGTGATGCCGAATCAGGGGGAGGCTGAGATCGTCACGTCGCATTCGGTGACGGATGTGCGTTCGGCGAAAGTGGCTGCGCGCCAGCTAAGGTCACGCGGGGCCCAGGTTGGGATCGTCAAATTGGGAGCTGACGGTGTGGTGTGGGCCACCTCGCGCGGACTCTTTTATGAACCCGGTCTAGCGGTACAAACCGTCGATACGGTGGGCGCGGGGGACGCCTTTGCAGGGGCGCTTGCGGCACGTCTAGACGCGGGAGATGGGTTAGGGGATGCCATTCGGATTGCGAATCAGGCGGCTGCGTTGTCTACGACCAAGTCTGGCGCACAGTCCTCGTTTCCTTGGTTAAAGGAGGTAATATGTTAACGATGCCATACTATATGGACGTGGATCCGGGTGTTGATGATGCGTTGGCGCTCGTGGTGGCCAAGAGTCATGTGGAGGTCAAAGGAGTCACCGCGGTGGCCGGTAACGTTGAACTGCCTAAAACGTTTCGTAATGCGTGCAAAATTATGGACCTCATAGACGCTCCGAATATTCCCGTGGTGGCCGGAAGTGCGGAACCATTATTGGCGTCGATGCACACGGCGGTAGACGTCCATGGTGATGATGGGCTTGGTGGCTATGAGAGGGAAGTGGATGAGCTTGGGTCGCGGCCCACGGCTAGTGTGCCGGGTTGGGTCTGGTTGGCCGCGGAATTAGAAGCGGCGAAGTCGCCGAGTGGGATCATTGCGAGTGGGCCGCTAACCAATATTGCTCGGCTGTGTCTAGGGTTTCCCCATGTGTTATCACAGGTGCGAGGGTTAACCATCATGGGGGGATCCCTCTCTGGCGGCAATGTGACCAGTACGGCGGAATTCAATTTCTATGCGGATCCGGATGCGGCAGAGGTCGTGTTAGGACGTGTCTCAGGCATCCGGTTGGTCGGTCTGGATGTGACACACCAGGTGTTGCTGTCTTGGGATGACCTCCGACGCTTTCGGCAATTTGGTCAGGTCGGCGATGCACTGTTTAGAATGCTTTCCAGCTATGCGGGCCATTTAAGGGATTTGGGCTATGGGGATGGGATAGCAATTCATGATGTGTTGGCCGTAGCTGCCGCCCACCAGCCCGATTTCTTCATGTGGGAATGGATGCCATTAACCGTAGTGCGCGACGGAACATTACGCGGAACTTTAGTAGCCGCGCCCAATGCGGGGGATCGTTCGGCGGTCGCGGTGGCGACCGGAATCCGTCACGATGTGTTCTTTTCATGGTTTTGGGAAGCTTTAGAAAAATATCGATAAAAATAGGTCGATCCGTCGTAACCTTTTTGGTATCCGGGCGTTATATCTACAAAGAGGTTAAAGAGGAGGCGGATTTTCATGAAGGCAACTCGAGATCAAAAGCGTGCGGACTACTATTTATATACGTGGCAAATTCGTGAGGTACAACGTATCTCCCGACAGACGAAGACGCCGCCTTCCGAGGTCATGCGTTCTCTCCTAAGCCAGGCACTAGAAAGAGAAAGCCCAGCCGCCATGGCGAAGTAAGATGTTATCCATATCCTAAGCCGGATCCCGTAGTATGGGGATCCGGCTCTTTTTTCGTGAAGTTGAGTTCGCCTTCTTTAACATGGGGATTCCTATGCGCGCCATGACTGCCGACAGCACAGATCCGGAAATGCTACCCCACGAATGGCTGTTAGGAGAGTACAATGGATCTGCGAGTAATCGCTGGATAGAACATCTGGTGGTTAATTTGATTTGGAGGAGTGGTGCGGTCGTGTCAGAATCGTTTCGCGTTAGTAAGGATTCTCTGGGTGAAGTCAGGGTGCCGATGCAAGCCTATTGGGGTCCGCAAACCCAACGAGCCATACATAACTTTCCAATTAGTGGACTTCGACTTCCCCGCCGTTTCATCCGTGCCCAGGGGGTCATTAAGTGGGCGGCAGCGAAGGCTAATCAAGATGCGGGCACCTTAGACGCGAAAGTTGCGCAAGCTATCATGCAAGCGGCAGACGAAGTGATTGACGGGCGTTTCGATAGCCACTTTGTGGTGGATGTCTATCAAGCGGGAGCCGGTACTTCTCAAAACATGAATGCGAACGAGGTTATTGCCAGTCGAGCGCAGGAAATTCTGGGAGGGGAGCGGGGGGATACCCACTTAGTCCATCCGAATGACCAGGTCAACATGGCACAATCCACCAACGATACGATTCATGTGGCGATCCACATTGCCGGAGCCGAGGCGATTGTTCACGACTTGCTTCCTGTGATTGACAAAGCAGCCCAGGTTCTAGAGATGAAGGCCGAATCGTGGATGGGAGTTGTGAAATCAGGCAGAACGCACTTGCAAGATGCTGTGCCGATGCGCCTGGGTCAAGAGATTGGGGGATATGCAGGAGCACTTCGCTATTGGCAGACGAGCTTAGCCGATCGGGTTCAACGTCTATTCGCGATCGGGATCGGCGGTAATGCGGTGGGGACTGGGATTAATGCGCACCCTCAATATAAAGAATGGGTGACGCGTGCGGTGGCAGAAAAGACGCGCCTGCCGTTTAGGCAACCCGACAACATGTTTACCTTTATTCAAAATCTTGACGCGGTGCTGGAGGTATCTGGTACCTTACGGGGGCTAGCCACGGCCGTCGGCAAAATCGCGAATGATCTGCGCCTTTTAAGTTCCGGTCCTCGGACAGGAATTGGCGAGTTGAAATTGCCCGCCGTCCAGCCGGGCTCCTCTATTATGCCCGGAAAAGTTAATCCCGTGATGGCTGAAATGATGAACATGATCTGCTATCAGGTGGTGGGAAACGACACCACGATTCAGGGCGCCGTGAGTGGGGCACAATTAGAGTTGAACGTGATGATGCCGGTTATTGCGTACAATGTGTTGCACGCCGTGACGATTTTATCTAATGGGATCGGCGCTTTCACGGAATTTGCTTTGATGGGATTGGACGCCGATTTGGATCGGGTTACTGGATACGTGGAGATGAATACGGCGTTGGCGACGGCGCTCAATCCTTTTATCGGGTATGATAAGGCAGCGGTGGTGGCTAAGACGGCGTTTGCTGAGGGGAAAACGGTGCGCCAGGTGGTGCGAGAACAGAACCTTATGGATGAGGCCAACTTGGATCGGGCGTTGAACCTGGAAAAAATGACTGAACCTAAAAATTAAGCGGAGATTCTTCTAAGAAAGTTGTCGAATCTCCTTGCATCCTGACAGACGGCGTGATAAGATACATTTTGCTGTTCGAAAGAACACTGATTGCCCGGTCCTTGAAAACTATATCGTCAGTCACGCAAAACGTAAGAAGAGTCAACGGAGTCACACGAGTCATGGAGAGTTTGATCCTGGCTCAGGACGAACGCTGGCGGCGTGCTTAATACATGCAAGT
>JAJYPK010000158.1 GCA_021795465.1 Bacillota bacterium | reverse complement strand
AGGTGCATGCCATGAGTGAAATTGGAGAAATATTACGGGATTGTCCGACTAATTGGGGAAAATTTGGTGAATCCGATCAAATCGGTACGCTCAATTACCTTGATGAACAGCAAGTTTTGAGAGGAGTTCAACAAGTTAGGACTGGCAGGGTATTCCCGCTAGGCTTACCTATTGGAGACCCTCGAGGAGACCTCGTGTGGCCGGGTCGATTACCGACCCAGCATTACATGGTAAGCGACCGAGGCATGTATGTTTCGGGTAAGCGGGACCCTATCCCTGGAACTGGGGGAGTTGAATTCGCCGATGATGTCGTGCACATGTTTCTGCAGGGGACCAGTCAGTTAGATAGCTTAGGACATATTTGGTATGATGGGGAGCTATATAACGGATACGACGCCAGTAGTACGACCGCCGGATTGAAAAAAAACGGTATAGACAAGGTTGCCGAGCGAGGTATCGTGGGTGCGGCGATTTTATTGGATGTTCCTCGCTTTTTCGGTGTTCCCATGCTGGAGAGAGGTCAAGAGATTACATTAGAGGACTTAAATACGGTCGCTCAAAGTCAAGGAATCACGATAGAAAGTGCCGACATGCTCATAATCCGTACGGGGTTTTATCAGCATTATCTAAGAGGTGGAACCGCCGAGTATGTGGGTGAAAGGCTTAGTGAACCCGGCATAACTTACACAAAAGAGCTCGTTGAGGCTTTTGATCAATGGAAAATTCCTCTACTTGGTACGGATACCATGGGAAACGAACAAACCCTGTCAAGCCGAACCGGAACCGTACAACCATTGCATCCAGCCCTTATTACGCGAATGGGCATGACCCTGGCGGAGATGTTGTGGCTAGAGGATTTAGCTGAGTACTGTTTGGAAGTCAGTAGGTATCGATTCTTGTTATTGATCAGTCCTCTTCAGATTTTGGGAGGGGCCGGGTCACCAGTAAATCCATTAGCCATTTTGTAGGCGGTTGGGTGCGAATGGTCCTTCGCCGCAAGCCGAGATAAACTGTCTGTTTTGAGCTGATGACCGATTGGTTCAATCGTGATGTCGAACTCTCCTATCTACAGGACACTGAAAACTGAAGAGTAGTCCGGTCGCTTCAGATACCACGCGTGAACTGGCTTGTCGGCGACAAATGACCATAGAAGTCTGCTATGGGCTGACACTATGTGCGTCTTACCAATTGACTCTGGGTCAACGTATTGATGCATAGAGTCATTAGCTGGTTTGGTGCGACTCCGCTGGTCTAGGGCTCAACCGAAACTATCCTCGATAACTAACCTCTTCCGCACCCGGGCGCGTTGCTTAAGGTTGCCGCTCCGGGGATGCTGGCCCGCGATAGGACGGGACATGGCAGACGCCGTTCGCAGGCGAGCTCTCGATTCAAGAAGGGGACCTTCATAAGAACGATAATCGGTGTGCCATCAGGTAAGCAACCCCTTGCGAGAGACTGCGACGAGATGATTCCCTGCAATGGGTTTCATGTTGCGAACGGCGGATTATGGGTTCGTGATGGTTTGGCCAAAGAGTCCTACCTATTCCGTTCTGGGACTCACGGTGCGCCAGCATTCCGGATCGAGCGCTCCCAACTTTTGGGACAACCGATGCGTTTCATCGGTCATTTGACGGACAACCTCGTTGACATGATCGGGATGGTATCGATCCTGAGGGAGGGACACACTCAGGGCAGCCACCGCTTTATGCTCGGAGGAGATAACAGGCATGGCCAGGCAATATAGGCCTAGGGTGTATTCTTCTGCATCGATGGCATATCCACGGCGGCGAGTGGCGTCCAGTTCGTTCAATAAGGCCGTGACACTGGGAATGGTCGCCGCCGTGAATGTAGGCAGGTCGTCGGTGGTGTACAACCGTTCGAATCGGCGAAGAGACAATGAGGCTAAAAGCGCTTTGCCCAACCCGGTCGCATGGGCGGGAAGGCGGCTCCCTACGGTCGAAACTAACTGGACGGGACGGGGTGAGTCGGACTTCGCGACATAGACAATGTCACTACCATCTAACAAGGCCATTTGCACGGTTTCTTTTAAATTCTCGCTCAATCTCTCTAAATGCGGAAGGGCCGTTGGCACCAACTGAAGTTTTTGCGAAAAAGCCGTGGCTAATTCCCACACCAAGGGGCCAAGACCGTAACGGTTGGTGTCCTCGTCGTAGCGGACCAGGTTGGTTGATATCATGGTGCCCAGGAGGGCGTGGAGGCTACTTTTAGGAAGCAAAAGCGTATGCTCGATGTTGGAGAATAAGAGACCCCCAGGGTTCTGAGCTAGAATTTGCAAGAGGATAGCGACACGCTGTGCGGACTTGACCATCGAAAAGCCTCCGATCTTCTCTCGTTTATGTGGATATTGTGAGAAATTCGAAGCAGGAATTTGTATGAGCGCCGCGAATACTATAAGTATAACACGAACGGAAGTTCCTGTTGATGAACTTGTGGCATATTCGGGAGGCGAAAAGCGATGCACGCTTTATGGTGGACAGGGGTCCGCGAGATGCAGTGGGACCAGGCCGATGAGCCTCGGGCATTAGAGGGTGAAGTGCTGGTTGAGAGTGTGGCGGCTGGCATATGCGGATCCGAGGTGAGTGCATATTTGGGCCACAATGAGTTACGAACGCCACCGCTTATTATGGGTCACGAATTTACGGCAAAGCTCGAACAGGATATTGCAGAACGGGGTCTGGTAGCTGGCGATTTGGTCACCGTTAATCCTCTAATCACCTGTGGGACTTGTCCCGATTGTCAAGCCGGGCAGCGGCAGTATTGTCAGCAAAGGAAGATCATCGGCGTGGATTTTCCGGGAGCATACGGGACCCGACTGGCGGTTCCGCGCGCCCAATGTTATCGGGTGCAGGATGCCATTGCCGGAACTTTGGTGGAGCCTTTAGCCTGTGCAGTACGAGCAACGGCCCAAGCGCAGGTGGGATTGGGGGACTCCGTTGTGGTGATCGGGGCCGGACTGATAGGTCTCATGAGCGTCTATGTGGCCCGATTGCGGGGCGCCCGCCAAATCATCCTGGTGGAAACCAATCCTAAACGTCTGCAGCACGGATTAAGCTGGGGAGCCGATGAATTAATCTTGGCTAAAGAAGATGCGGTTTCGGTCGTGGATCGCGTACGAAGTCGTGTCCCACGGGGAGTCGACCGCGTCATTGACGCGGTGGGATATTCGTTGACCCGGGCTTCGGCCTTGGCCATGACCCGGCGTGGGGGCCGGGTGGTGTTCTTGGGTTTGCATGAAAGTCAGACGACGCTCAACGGCAATGCGATAGTTCGCGACGAAGTGGAAGTGGTGGGTTCTTTCTGTTATAGCGACCAGGAATTCGCCACGGCCGTCTCTCTGGTCAATGATCGGAATCGGGATTTTACGGGAAATTGGTTGGATGTGCGTCCGGCAAGTCAAGGCGACGAGGCTTTCGCCGAACAAGCTACAAGCTCCACGTCTTATGCCAAGATTGTCTTGCAACTGGGCTAGGTTGGGGGCAATTTGGCTTAGAAAAAATCACGAGGCACCTATGTGGGGAGGAAGCATGGTATGCGATTAGGTAATGTATGGTATGAGGAAAAACCCAGGGTTGCGATAAGGGATTTATCGGGCAGTGGGGTGCGGCTGGTGCCGTCTCTGTGGGAGGGCGTGCGGGTGGAATCCACTGATGACCTATGGGGGATGCTTGGAAATTCTGAAGAGGCGGCTCGTCTGGTGAGAGCCGCGGAGGAATTCCTCCGGTTGGACCAAGTGAGGATGCGGCCCCCGGTGTTGCGACCCTCAAAAGTATTGTGTGTCGGTTTAAATTATCGACAACATGCCATTGAGACCGGGATGGCTATTCCTACCGTACCGGTGATTTTTAACAAATTCCCCTCGGCTTTGGCCGCAGACGGTCAACCGATTGCCATTCCGCCAGCTACCCAACAAATGGACTATGAGGCCGAACTGGTTATCGTGATGGGACGGTCTGCAGACCATGTCAAGACCGAAGAGAGTGTGCGCTACGTGGCAGGATATACTGTGGGCAATGATGTTTCTGCACGAGATCTGCAATTGCGCACGAGTCAATGGCTCCTTGGGAAGTCGTCCCCAGGGTTCGCCCCTTTAGGACCGTTTCTGGTAACCACCGATGAGGTGCCCGAACCCCATAATTTGGCTATCCGGTTATGGCGAAATGGGATCCCATGCCAAGATTCCAACACGTCGGACATGATTTTTACGGTCCCGGAGCTGATTGCGTATCTGTCCACGATTTGGCCATTAGAGCCGGGAGATATTATCTACACGGGAACCCCGGAGGGCGTCATTTTAGGACATCCCGAAGCGGAACGGGACTGGCTTCGCGGGGATGACGTGGTTCGGGTGGAGATTGAGGGTGTGGGGGAACTCACCAACCGTTTTGTCTAGGAGGTGGTAGCGTTGGATGATGCTGCATCGCGCTTATTACGAACCGTGGAGCAATACGGATCGGCATTGGTGGCGTATTCCGGAGGAGTCGACTCGACGCTGGTGGCGGTGGCTGCCTGGAAGGTGTTTGGGGGCAGTAAGATGATGGCGGTGACGGGCGACTCGCCTAGTGTGGCCAAGAGAGAGCTCACATTAGCCGAGGCAGTGGCCCACAAGGTAGGGTTTCCCTGGACATCGGTGGCAACCCACGAACTAGAAGATCCGCGATACCAGACCAACGATCGGTCGCGGTGTTACTTTTGCAAGTCCGAACTATACGGAGTACTGGAGTCCCTGCGTTCACAATCGGGGTATCAGGTAGTGATGGATGGGTTCAATCGCGATGATGTGGGAGACTTCCGCCCAGGGCTACGAGCGGGGCAAGAACATCGGGTGGTGAGTCCCCTCAAAGCAGCAGAACTGGGCAAAAATGCGATCCGTGAAATATCGCGGGTCTGGGGCCTACCGAATTGGAACAAACCGGCATCACCCTGCTTATCGTCGCGGATCCCCTACCAAACCCCCGTAACGGTAGAACGCTTAAGGAGCGTGGAAGCGGCCGAAGACGCGCTTCATGATTTAGGGTTTAAC
Organism: Bacillota bacterium; assembly: GCA_021795465.1. Taxonomy (GTDB): domain Bacteria; phylum Bacillota; class Sulfobacillia; order Sulfobacillales; family Sulfobacillaceae; genus JAKADJ01. The sequence continues at coordinate 2,595 of JAJYPK010000158.1, read as the reverse complement.
GCGGTGCGGGTACGGCATCACGAACATGCGGCCCGGATCGAAGTGCCACCAGAGGAATTCCCGCGTATTCTCGCACAGCGAGAATCTATTGTGAAAGCACTCAAGCAAGTGGGCTATACGTTCGTGTCGCTTGATCTTGCGGGATTTCATTCCGGTTCGCTGAATACGCTATTGAGTCATACCGAAGGCACCCCAAAAGGTTGATGCGACAAAAACCCGTCACAGGAGGAGATGAGACCTATGACTACGCCAGCGGAAGAAGCTTTGAAGACATTGAACTTGCCTACGGGAGACCAGCGTAGAGAAGAGAGTCCCCATCGCTTTGCCGATGGGGGATGGTTTCGCTTCGAGATTCCCAGTGTGGAAGGTCCGCTTGTCATGGAGGCGGTCATCGACGAGGCCCAGCGTCTTGAGGTGCCGGTCCATCGGGTGTCTGAAGGCAGTGGAATCCAACTGTTAACTGACCAAGACATCCTGGCTATGGTCCGCTTGGGGGCAGCCGAACATATTGAAGTGAGTCTTTTTCTAGGGCCGCGGGCTGGGTTTGAACCGTCGGCGATGCAGGCGGCTCCGAACGGAGGCGTCGTACGTCCTCGCCTGCGTGGGATGGAGGGCATTCGTGCCGCGCTCGATGATGCCTTACGGGCCTATGAGTTAGGCATTCGGTCCGTGTTGGTGGCCGATGAGGGTTTGCTCTGGCTCCACCAGGCGTTACGTGACCAAGGGATATGGCCCCGAGATTTGAAAATTAAAGGCTCAGTGATGATGGGCGCGTCCAACCCGCTGTCTATTCGAGCTTTAGCGAGCCTGGGCGTGAGCACCTATAACTGTCCCACGGACCTGACCGTGGAGCAGTTGGCCACGGTCCGGCAGGTGACGGATCTGCCGTTAGATATTTACGTGGAGTCACCTGATGATGTCGGCGGTTTCATTCGATATAGCGAGTTGGCTCCATTTATCCGCTATACGGCGCCGGCCTATTTGAAATTCGGCGTGCGCAATGCCCCAAACATCTACCCCAGCGGATATCACCTCGAAGCCACCGCCGTGGCATTAGGTCGTGAACGGGTGCGGCGTGCGCGCGTCGCCTTCGAAGCCATTTGTCGCCTGGGATGGGAGGCGCGGATGAGTCCCATACCTTGTTACGCAACGGACTTGGCCATTCCGATACCCTCGCCGGCGAGGTGATTTGAATGAAAGCCCGTTAGGCAAAGAACATGGTCGGGAGGGATTACGGGTGGCCAATAAAAAACCAAAAAAACACAATGCCCTAGAGTCATTGCAGAACTTGCTGGATACGCCGACGCATAGGGCGGTCTACGAAATCGCGACGCATGCCGAAGGGCCTCGGGGGACGCTTCCGTTAACGGGAGACATGCTGCGGCAATGGCCCAGTGGCGATCTGTTTGGGTTGTCGCAGAATGTGGGCATGGGTTGGCATGCCAGTGAGGTGTTGGCCGACCCCGTGCTCATTTTGAGCACCCAGGGGGGCATGAGAGACGGAGATGGGACACCGATTGCCCTCGGATACCACACCGGGCACTGGGAGATTAGTCGACTGGTAGGCTTGGCGGCGACGGCGTTGCGGGACCTGGGAGCAATGCCCTTTGCCGGCTTTGTGAGCGATCCCTGCGACGGGCGTACCCAAGGTACGACCGGGATGTACGATTCCCTGCCCTATCGCAACGATGCCGCCATGGTGATGCGTCGCCTGATTCGCTCCTTGCCAGCTCGACGTGCGGTCATGGGGGTTGCTACGTGCGACAAGGGACTCCCCGCCATGATGATGGCCCTAGCTTCACTGAGGGACCTGTCGGGGATTTTAGTGCCCGGGGGAGTGACGCTCCTTTCCGAAAATGGAGAGGATGCCGGCAAGATCCAAACGATTGGCGCCCGGTTTTCCCAAGGAGAAATTGACCTGGATTATGCCGCCGAAATGGGATGCCGGGCCTGCGCGTCGCCGGGGGGCGGATGTCAATTTTTAGGCACCGCGGCAACCTCTCAGGTGGTTGGCGAATCCTTAGGAATGGCTCTGCCGCATTCCGCCTTGGCACCATCGGGTCAACCCATTTGGGAAGAAATGGCCACCCATTCTGCTCATGCGCTCCGGCGTCTAATGGCCGACGGTGTTGGCATGTCGCGGATCTTAACGGATGCGGCCATAACCAATGCCATGGTGGTCCACGCCGCCTTCGGTGGGTCGACCAACCTTCTCTTGCATTTGCCGGCGGTGGCCCATGCGGCGGGTCGCACCGTCCCTTCGGTGGAGGATTGGCGGCGGATTAACCGAGAGGTGCCACGCTTGGTCAGCGTCATGCCCAATGGGCCCTATCAACATCCCACGGTGTATGCGTATTTGGCCGGGGGGGTTCCCGAAGTGATGCTGCACCTAAGGCGTCTGGGACTTATCGATGTGAAAGCGATGAGTGTGGCGGGTACCTCGTTCGGGGAGGTGTTGGATTGGTGGGAGCAATCCGAGCGTCGGCATCGAGTCCGCCAACGTTTGGCGGAGGGATTGGGGGTCGATCCTAACACCGTCATCTTTGACCCCAACACGGCTCAAAGTTATGGAATTGGTACGACCCTCACGTTTCC
>JAJYPK010000157.1 GCA_021795465.1 Bacillota bacterium | reverse complement strand
TTCCGATCTTGTTCGATGAACCGATTGAATAGCGCACGAAACGCCACGGTTCTATGCGGTTCTTTCAACATAATCAGCGAAGTGGTGCGTGCAATCGGAGGCAATCCATCTACCTCAAGTGCGACGAGATCCTGCCGCAAAATGTCGTCGCGGACGACAGAATCTGGAACCCACGCAGCCCCAAGGCCCACCTTAACCATGCTCTTGATGACTTCGTGGCTATTGAATTCCATGAGGACGTGTGGCATCACACCGTGCTGCTCTAACACCCCATCGACGAAGGAACGAAAACGCGAAGGAGTCTCATACGAGATGAAATCGAGTTGTGCCACATCATATAACGTCAGTGTTGCCGGTAAATCCAAGGCTCGTTCTGGACTTACCACTAATCGCACCCGATCCGAAAATAGGGGAATCGAATCGATTTGCTCATGAATGATGGGAATAGTAACAAGGCCCACGGCATATTCTCCTTTGATGACGCCATCAAGGTTCTCCTGAATCTCGCCAACTTTCACCCGCACTTTAATCTGCGGAAACTGCCTCGTGAATCCCGATAGAACTTTCGGCAAACTAAATACCGCCACCGTAGCGAGCACCCCAATGTGAAGCTCCCCCTGTCCCGGACGCGCCAAAGCCTCCAAGGCTTCATAGGTTTGATCGACAGACAATAAAATGCGTTTGGCATAATGATAAAGTAACTCTCCGGTCGTGGTGAGTTGGAACTTTCGTCCTTGACGGATGAGAAGCGTCGTATCAAATTCCTCTTCTAATTGTGCTAGCTGCTTGGTGACTGCGGGCTGGGTGAGGTTCAATTGTTCGGCGGCCCGCGTGAGACTGCCCGATTCTACGATCCGGGTAAAGGTATTAAGATGCGCCAATAACATTCCCGCAAGTCCTCCTGTAACTAAGCTGGGCAAATTCCCCAATGATTCCCGACCCCTATTGTACTAGATTATTCCCCAGGGTTATGGTTTAAATAAAAAAGGTTGATTAGGTTTGATGACTGATCCGTACTACAGTTATACCAACAATGACAATTTGACTAGCTGGTCGGCGACTCGAAATTACCTGAAGCATCAAGGGGGCATGTATCATGTTAGCGTGGAAAATTGGCGGCGATCAAGGAGAAGGCATTGACTCCACGGGTGACGTGTTGGCCACGGTAGCCAACCGCATGGGTTACTATGTTTACGGTTACAAACATTTCTCCTCCCGGATTAGGGGTGGCCACACCAATTATAAGGTTCGGATTGCCACTTCCCGGGTAGAAGCCACCACTCGCCGTACGGACATTTTGGTGGCGTTGAATCAAGAAACTATTGACCGCAATGTGCACGAACTGGAAGGCGGCCTCATCCTCGCTGACGAGTCGTTTTCCCCCGTATTGCCCGAGGGCGCCGATGCGCACCTTCTGACACTCCCTCTAACCAACATCGCGCGGAGCTTGGGTTCCATCATGATGCGGAATATGGTGGCGGTCGGGGCTTCGGCCGCCCTCATCCAACTTCCTTTAGATGCCTTCGTTGATTATGTCACGGTGAAGTTCGAGAAAAAGGGCGAGGCCGTGGTCAACGCCAATCGCGAAGCCGTCACAACGGGTTACCAAAGAGTTATCGATGAGTATCGAGCCCTCTTAACATTTAAGTTGGGCGACCCCAGCCGAGGCGATCGACTCGTCATCACTGGCAACGACGCGATCGCATTAGGGGCCATTGCTGGCGGATGTCGTCTTATGTACGGCTATCCGATAACCCCGGCCACTGAAATTATGGAGGCATTGGTCCGATGGTTCCCATCAGTGGGGGGAGCCGTCGTCCAAATGGAAGATGAACTCGGTTCGATCACGGCCGTCATCGGCGCCGGTTTTGCCGGAGCGCGTGCGATGACCTCGAGCTCAGGCCCGGGTATTTCCTTAATGCAAGAAGCCATGGGTCTCGCCTCCGTCGCGGAAATCCCCGCGGTTATCGTGGATACCCAGCGTGGGGGACCCAGCACCGGGATGCCCACCAAACAAGAGCAGTCTGATCTCCTGGCCCTGCTTCACGGAGGCCATGGAGACACCTTGCGTGTCGTCCTTACCCCAGGTTCCGTGGAAGAATGTTTTGAGGACGCCGTTGAAGCATTTAATTTAGCCGAACAGTTCCAGACCCCGGTCATCATCGCCACCGATCTCTCTTTAGCGTTGTGGAAACAAAGTGTTGAAAGAAAGAGCCTGAACGGCCCCAACGTGTCCATTCGTAAAGGATCCACCTTAAGCCCCGAAGACCTTTTAGCTTTAGGAGAAAATGTGTTTCAGCGCTACCAGTTTAGTCCCGATGGCATTTCCCCCCGATCCTTGCCCGGCGAAAAGAACGGGCAATACTTAGCCACAGGGGTCGAACATGGGCCGAGTGGCAAAGTGAGTGAAGACCCTGCAAATCGGGAACGAATGATGAATAAGCGACTCACAAAGCTTCTCGGTGTCGCCGCCATCCGCGACGGTTTCCGATACGAGGGACCAGATCATCCAGAACTGATATTGGTCGGAATCGGGTCGACCGTAGGTATTTTACGGGAAGCCCTTCATCACTTAAGAGGACAGGTCGGGCTCGGATGGTTTCGGACCCTGTCTCCGTTTCCCGTAGACCGGGTGCAGAGCGTGTTAGCCCCCGCGAAGCATATCATGGTGGTAGAACAAAACGCTCTAGGCCAGATCCGCCAGTTAATGGCCGCTCATGGCGTGAGCGACGACCGATTTACCAGTTATCTCAAATACGATGGCGTACCATTCCTACCGGAAGAAGTCGTCACCCGTGCCATGTCCCTATTGAGTCCCGTGGAGGTGCACTAGATGGCTACATTACAAGAATTTCGAACCGGTGAAAAATCCTGGTGGTGTCCGGGTTGCGGGGACTTTGGCGTGTTAACCGCCATGCAAAAAGCCTTGGTCGCGGTGGGGGCCAGTCCCGACACCACCGCGATTGTTGCGGGCATTGGCTGTTCGGGCAAAATCGGGAACTACATTAACTCGTATAACATTCATGTAACCCATGGTCGAGCGTTGCCCGCAGCACTCGGACTCAAACTGGCCAATCGTGATCTTACGGTATTAGTGGCAGGGGGCGACGGCGATGCCTACGCCATTGGCATGGGTCATTTTATGCATGCATTGCGCCGCAACTACAACGTGACCTATATTGTGATGGATAATCACGTCTACGGTCTGACCAAGGGTCAAACGTCGCCCACCTCCGAAGAAGGATTTAAAACCAAGACGACCCCACAAGGCAGTATCGAACGCCCGATTCATCCTTTGATGTTGGCGGTCTCGGCCGGGGCCACCTTCGTGGCCCAAGGCTTTTCCAGTTGGCAGCCACAATTGGCGCATTTGATCCAGAAGGGCATTGAGCATCCCGGATTTTCGTTAATTAATGTCATCTCGCCTTGTGTGACCTACAATAAGGTTAACACCTACGACTGGTACAAGAAGACCCTGAAAAATTTGGATGAGCAGAGCGGGTATCAGCCCAACGACCGGAGTACGGCCTTAGCCACACTCCATCAAACCGAAGAATTGGTTACAGGACTCATCTACCAAGAGGAAACCACGCCATATGAGGACCTCATTCCAGGATTTTCCCAAACGCCATTGGTTAAACAGGATCCGCACGTAGATCCCGAGACCTGGAACAAAATCCTCGCCACCTTAGAATAATGCTGGAACGAAATGAGGATCCGGCCGCGTCCCCCTAGGGCCGGTTTCCTTATTTCGTTCGTGGGTAGAGCGGCCATCGATGCCGATTACTGAGAAACATCATGCGTAGCAGAGCACCAAATGCCAAAAGCTCCAAAACCACGCCAATCAAGCCACCAACCCAGGGGAGAATTTCTACAACGGTCAGTACGAGGGCCCCGACCAAGATTTCCCGATAGGGCTGTCGTGAGTGTTCGGGCCAGGCTATACGACTGACCCGCATGCCGAGCCACCACACTAAAGATGCGTTGGCGACGATTCCGCCGACCACGGCAGCGACACCCAATAGGAACGCCACCGGTATCCCAATGATGATAATCGTCAGACCTAACAACGCCACGGCGAGACCGATCACGCCAAGACATCCAATACCGGTAGCCGCGACCCCGTCGTGATCCATTTCTTCTGTCACCTTATTTAAGAAAGACGGCAGCAATGTCACCAAGAGTCCCGTCACTACCAAGTTGATCGCGAGTTTAGTCAAACCCGACCACCATACGCTAGGAGCCCTTATCGTGTTGGCCCACCAAGGTAGGCCGCTGGTCCACCCCATTTGGTTGACCGCTCCCACAATGCCGACACTGCGCTCGTTGTTGGTTCCCATCTTCACGGTGCGCTGTCCTTCAATCCGTCCGTTGGGACCTATCACGATACTCCCAGCCCCCACGGTGACATTCCCGGTTACCACCCCAGAGACGTCGACCGTACCTAAATCCACGGTGACATTGCCGTCCACCCGACCCAGAACATCCACGGTGCCCGCATTGAGGGTAATGTTCCCAACAAACGTTTGTCCCTTGGCCACCACGTAAGTCCCCAATTGTTGATGTACACTTTGCGCCCAGACCCCGCCACTGGCCCCCATCATTAAGGCCACCCCCATCACCAGGATCCACAAGGCATGTCGTAGCTGCCGCATCTTCACACTCCTCATTCCCTCGTCTTTAACATCAAACTTTGCACATCTAGGAAATTCACGATCGGGAGTGGAGTTTAGACCGAAAACGGATGACTAACAGGACCCCTAGAAGCCCAATGGTTTCCCATACCCAAAGGACGGGTGGGGCTAGGACCAAGTCCAACAAATCGGGCCAGAATCCTCCTATCACCCAACTCCAGATGGCCACTACTAGCGGCGTATAGGCCCACATCACAGCGACACTGGCAAGATAGAATACTCCCCCAAGATAGAGTATGAGCCGCCCGGGTCGAGCCCGACGGGGGATCGGCCTCTGGCGAATCTCTTGCATGATAGCCGCCAAAACTCGATCTCTCCGGTCCTGATCGTTATCCATCACCGATCACCTCCTACGCGTAACACCTGTTTCAGTCGTGCTCGTATGCGCCAAATCCGGGTCTTAATCGCTCCGGGTGATGCGCCCAGACGCATTGCCACTTCGTGTACCGAACGCCCTTCTTCGAAAAGTTCCATAAAGAGATGTCGTTCGTCGGCATTCAAAGATTCATAGACGACTTGTTGCAACAGGATCAGGTCCTCGGGTTGCTCCGGGCCTGCCACCGTTCCTAAGTGCATTGCGGACCAGGTCACCGTATTCAGGTTCCGCCGTTTTTGAATCCGATAGCATTCCCGTAGGACAATCTTCGTGGACCAGGTCGAGAATTTGGCCTCTGCACGAAACGATCCTAAATGTTCATAACAGTGAATCATCGCGTTTTGGACCGCATCATCGGCGTCAAAGGCATTGCCGAGTAAAGCTGTGGCCAGTCTCAGCCACCTTGGAAGATGGGGCCGAATCAATTGACTATAAGATTCCCGGTCCCCCGTGAGAATGGACTGGATTAGGTGCCTTTCCTCTTGAACCACCATAGCGGCTTCTCATCCTCCACTTATTAGAGGAATTGGAAACACAAAAGGTCACCAGCCTTGCTAAATAAATTTTTATCCCTGCTATGGCATGCCGCTCTGGTTATTTACAGTATGGAGGGATTCCCATTAACCGCTATCCGCTTGTCCGCTTCATGCAGCTTGATTTCACCGAGCAAAATCCTCAGCCCCCACCAAAACCGTCTTCAATTCTTGACAGATATTCCCAACAATTCTTACAATATATTATTAACTCGGCACATTGACCATCAGTCGACCTCGTCAACGCAACGCAACCGGTTCAAGATTCCGAAGAAACCTGGATTGATCGAGATTGTCAAGAACAAATCGAACTGGGGCGATCTCCCCTCTAAGTTAACAACATACCACATCAAAGAAGGAGAAAGCCTCTATGAAATCCTTTGAAGATCTACGCATTATCGATTTGACCCGGATCTTAAGTGGGCCGTTTTGCACGATGTATTTCGCCGATTTAGGTGCCGAGGTGATTAAAATTGAATCTCCCCAAGGAGACGACACCCGTCAGTGGGGTCCGCCCTTTATTCAAGGTGAAAGTGCGTACTTTCTCAGCGTTAACCGGAATAAAAAGAGCGTAGTCCTCGACTTGAAATCACCGGAAGGACGACAGGCGCTCCATGAGCTGGTTCGGACCGCTGATGTCGTCGTGGAAAACTTCCGTCCCGGAACGATGGATCGCCTGGGCATTGGTTTTAAGGTCCTATCCGAATGGAATCCTTCGATCATTTTGGCTTCCATTTCAGGCTTTGGCCAGACCGGTCCCTACGCCAACGTACCAGGCTACGACGTTATCGCACAAGGAATGGGGGGACTCATGGCGGTCACCGGCGATCCAGATGGTCCACCGGTCAAACCGGGATTTTCACTTGCTGACATCAGTGCCGGAATGTGGGCCGTAATTGGCATCCTAACCGCATTGCGGCAGCGCGACGTCGACTCCAGTCCCGAGTGGATTGACGTTTCCCTATTGGAGTCGATGATGGCATTTCAGACCTATGCAGCAGGAAATTATTTCGCTACCGGGATCGATCCCACACCGATGGGCAGTGCTCATCCCAATATCTGTCCTTATCAAGGGTTTAAAGCTCAGGATGGATTTTTTAACCTGGCCGTCGGCAATGACCACTTGTGGCACATCTTTTGTCACACCGTGGGGCATGACGAGTGGACCGAAGATTCCCGTTTTATCACGAATGCCGATCGGGTTTCACACCGCGACGTGTTAGTAGATATCCTCACGACACTGTTTTCCACGCGACCCGTTGCGGAATGGGTTTTCATGCTACGTGCCGCAGGAGTCCCTTCGGGACCTATTTATCGTTTGTCTGAACTCTATCGCGATCCGCATGTTCAGGACCGCAACATGGTGTTTACGGTCGATCATCCCGTTGCCGGCCCTATCCAGCAGGTCGCTACACCAATCAAGTTCCTGAACCATACTGAACCACCGAATCCTTTGAAAAATCCCGCGCCCACCCTCGGACAGCATACAAAAGATGTTCTTGATCCATTAGGTCCGGGACGGAAGTAGCTTAAAAAAGGGAAGCATCACATATGGCATCAACGACAGGTGTTGCCCTATCCGGGGTCCGGACTCCGTTAAATCGCCAGCAAAAGAATGGATTCTGGGCCGCGTGGACGGGATGGCTTTTGGATGGCATGGATTCTGTCACTTACGCCTTGGTCCTGGCCCCGGCCATGAAGGATTTATTACCTAATAGCGGAATTACAGCAACGCCCGGCCATATCGGCCTCTATGGCTCCATTCTATTTGCGCTGTTTCTCGTGGGGTGGGGATTATCATTCGTCTGGGGCCCCATTGCCGATCGACACGGCAGAGCACGCACTCTTATGTTTACAATCCGTATACGCAGTCTTTACGTTTTTCAGTGGTTTTGCTCAAAACATTTGGGAACTGGCCATTTTCCATCTCATCGCGGGCATTGGGATTGGCGGGGAATGGTCCATGCCCGGAACATTCATTTACGAATCGTGGCCAGAAAGTCGGCGAAAAATGGGTTAAGCCCAAGGTGGAAAACCTTGGACTTTGCCATGAACAGCATAGGGATAGGCCTTTAAGA
>JAJYPK010000022.1 GCA_021795465.1 Bacillota bacterium | reverse complement strand
TGGCTTGGCGTTGGGCATCGTTAAAGTAGGCGGGAACCGTGATTACAGCTTGAGTCACGGATTCTCCCAGGTATTTTTCCGCGTCTACCTTTAGTTTGCCTAAGATCATTGCGGAAATTTCCTCCGCCGTCATGCTCTTGCCCGAGTTTGGCAAATCCACCAATACCTGTTGTGTGGAGCCGCCTTTAACCTTATAAGGGACCCGCGTACGTTCGGACTCTACTTCATCGAACCGGCGGCCGATGAACCGTTTTATGGAAAACACGGTGTTTTCCGGATTCATCACCGCTTGACGCCGTGCTAGTTGTCCCACCAATCGTTCGCCGGACTTGCTGAATCCCACGACCGATGGGGTTAAGCGACTCCCTTCCGTGTTTAAGATAACAGTGGGTTGCCCACCCTCCATCACCGCAATTACCGAGTTGGTTGTACCTAAATCAATTCCGACGACCTTGCCCATAACTGTTCTCCCTCGCTTTACTTCGACTGCTGGTTATGTAATGAATCTCGACGGTACCCAGAATCGCCCGGATACCGGCCACGTTAATCCCTTGCTGCGTGAGCTCGACAATCTTGACCAATCGATAAAAATCGTTTTCCGAGTACAGCCGATTATTGGTATCTGTTCGTGCCGGGCACACCAGGCACTCCCGCTCCCAAATTCTAAGCACCTGGGTCGACACGCCAATCAATCGCGCCATTACGCTAATTGTGTAAACCGGCTCATCAGGGCCATGAATCGGCAACGCCATCACTTCCTCAAAAACCGTACTCCGTGTACCATCATAGTATGACTTTAGCGAAGGATCAAGAAAGTTATACAGCCCGTGCCAACAAAATTATTTCCTTGATTCGCCGAATCTTTGGGCAAGCCGCCGAATACCCATGAGACAAGAACGGTGAATCAGGTCCGAGCCGTTCGTCCGAAGCAAAGGGGGATTCCCAATGAACCGGCTCCTGCGACCCCAATATCCCCGTCCCTCTAGAAATCTCTGGAGGGAATTCGCGGTGTCTCCCCTGACAGCGGGACGCATGGCTCAACGTCACCCACCAACTTCCACACTCCAAACCTTTTATTGGTGGAATTTGATCTGGTCTTCCCTGGTAGTCTCTCTCGATCAGGTATTCAGTATTCCGTTTCCGGAACGGGCCTTCCTTCACGCTTTTTACGCAATCCTCTTAGTTCTTGGTACCGGAGCGTTTATACTCTACCCAGGGATGCTGATCTTGGACAGCATATCTCGCCGCCTAAATATTCGTGGCCATGCGTTGACGCGACGTGCCGTCTTGATGGCTCTTAGTCCCTGGTTTATTGCCATCGCCGTCGCCATGACGGTATCACCCTGGTTCATGATTCCTGCCCTGGCCATCTTAGCCACCCTCTACACGCTTCAAGACGGCTTAGCCAGGACTCAAAACATCTCTCAACGCGATGCCGCTATTTTAGTTTTGGGACTTTGCGGTGCGGTTCTGGTGATCCTCGTCTTAGCATTTTGGGCATTCCATTGGGATATCTATGCGATTTAACGTGGAGTCTGCGGAGCCTTATCCACCAGTAACGAGGCAAGCGAGCCGTGGTATCGGCTTAAGGCTTGTTCAAGCGCATTGCCCGTTTCACCGGTCAATTGGGCAACCAGGACACGCCGAATCCGGTAATCGTGTCTCACGAGGAGGGACTTCGCCTCCCCCTCCGAACAACCCAGAATTGACGCTACAATAACTTCTGCGCGTTGCCTAAGTTTGTCGTTCGAAGGCCGCATATCGATCATCAGGCTCTTCAGTACGTGGCCGCCTTTGATCATGACACTACTAGACAAAATATTAAGCGCCATCTTTTGCGCGGTTCCCGCTAGCATTCGGGTCGAGCCCTGTAACGACTCTTCTCCCACCGGCAATCGAATAGCAATATCCAAAAGCGGTAACCACGGGGTGTTAGGCACACAAATTATTCCAATTCGTAGACAGTCGCGTGCGGCCGCGGCCTCTAAGGCCCCTTGCACGAAAGGCGTGCGACCCGACGCGGCAATACCAATCACGACGTCGGGTTCGGCCAAGTTCTCTTGAACCACCGCCGCCTCCCCCGCATTTTTATCATCCTCGGCACCTTCAACGGCTTCCCAAAAGGCCTCGCGTCCCCCCGCCATGATCGCCGACCACAAATGGGATTCAATGCCGAAGGTCGGAGGCAATTCGGATGCATCCAACTGAGCAAGCCGACCCGAGGTGCCGGCTCCTATCACCCGAACCCTTCCGCCCCGCTCTATACGGTGCGATATAGCATCGACTGCTTGGGCAATCTCGTTAAGCGCCGTGTTCACGGCCGCCTGCGGCCGCGTGTCTTGTTGATTGAGATGCGTGACTAAGCTCAAGGTATCCAGGTTTTCCAGCGACGGCATGTTCGAATCTCCTTCTATAACGAAATTTTTGGTGATGAACGCTCCCTGGCGCCTTAGGAGGAGGACAAGAGAAGTAATCAGCGCTCATATACAAGACGTCCGTGACGATAGGTCTTTATCACATGAAAGCCAGAGTCCATCACGACGACATCCGCGCGCGCTCCCACAAAGAGACTGCCACAATCGGTCAATCCTAGTCTCCGAGCCGGATTTGTCGCCAGACTTCGCACAATGGAGGCAAGCGGTACACCCCAACGAACCAAGTTCCGCAGGGCCTGGTCCATAGTTAGAATGCTGCCTGCGAGGGTTCCGTCAGCCAACCGCGCCGCTCCCTGGGTTGCCGTAACCGCATGGCCCCCCAAAGTATACACGCCCTCATCCATGTCGGTGGCCGCCATCCCGTCGGTAACCAGGATTACGCGCTCACCCATGACACTCATCACATAGTGCACCACTTCAGGCCGCACATGCGTTCCATCCACGATCAACTCGCACCAAAGCCTATGATCCATGAAGCCTAGTCCAACCAATCCCGGTTCACGGTGTTGGAAGGGGCTCATTGCATTGAAAAAGTGGGTCAATCCGGTTGCGCCCGCATCCACAGCCAAACGCCCTTCTTCGTAGGTGGCTAATGAATGCCCAAGATTAACGCGAACGCCGCGTTGCGTCAGCCACGCAATGGCTTTTCGCGTATGAGCTAAATTGGGTGCCCACGTCATTAGTTGAACCCATCCATCATGGTTCTCACCGATCAGAAGAGCCAAGTTCCCCAGGTTGGATTCCGCCACCTCCTCTAACGGTTGAGCCCCCTTGGCACGCCGATCAATAAATGGTCCCTCTAAGTGAACCCCGACAAGCCTGGCACCAACTCTGGTCAGAGGAGCGGCGGTCCGGGTTTCTTGGATCACACGCGTAAGGTGGGGAAAAGGCGCGGTCAGAGTCGTCGCCAAGTAGGACGTCACTCCGTGCGCCGCCAGTTGTTTCGCAATCCGCGAAAAGCGCTCAGGGCCCTGGTTCATGACATCGTCACCAGCAATCCCATGGACATGCTCCTCAATGAACCCAGGCAAGATGATTTGCTCAAACGATTGTTGGGGAAGGGGTTCGATCGCAACAATCTGGCCCAAGCTATCCCACGCGATCTGGCCCGAGATCAAGGCCCCGATGCTGTCTAGGAAGATGTTACCCCTCAGTATGGTCACCACGGTCACTCCTTCGACAGGTTTCTTTCCAGTGTTGAGCCAGCCATGCCGCCCCCATTACCGGACGGTCGCTCACTAGCTGAATCGCGGTGCGATAGCCGCACGGTATCCAACTTCGTTCGATCCATGGCATCCATCGGTCCGCCAGCCCTCCCGTCAGGCCGATGGGCCACTGATCCTGCCAATTCAATGCCCTGCTTAAGGCCTTCAAATGGGCGACGATGCCGTGCGCCTCCGCCTCAACCAGGCGCCGAGCCACAAAGTCCCAGTTCGCCGTTTCCAAAATACCACTGGCCAATTGGGCAACGCGTTGCACTTCAAATCCCTTGTCATACCACTGGCTTAAAATATCCGCCGGGTGTGCGGTCCCAAAAAACTGCTGAACCAGATCTACCAAGGTCGTCGACCCTTCGATACCCTCCATAGCTTTTAATGCTTCCCGGACGCCCAATTGGCCCAGCCTAATGCCAGATCCCACGTCGCCAATTTGCCACCCATACCCACCGATGCGACGCGTATTGCTCCCATTCTCGCCAAAAAACACGGAGCCGGTTCCCACCACTCCGATGATCCCGGGGCGTCCATGCGTTAAGGCAGCCCATGCCAATTGATAGTCCCCCACTAGCCAATACGGATCCCCTACCGCGTGGTCTAGACGTCGGATCCACTCGGCACGTAACAAAGGACGCTCAACCCCTGCTAGCCCGATCACGGTACCGCTCACGCCACCACCGTCAACGCGAGACTGCAGGCGATTCCACACGGTCGCTACGGCTTCATAAGCCCTATCCATTCCCACCACCAGGGCATTACCCGGCCCCGCCTCGGCCTCTCCGAGGACCTTGCCTGCGGGGTCTCGCAGTATACCACGGGTGCCTGTTCCACCCCCGTCAATCCCTATATACATTTCACCCTCGCCTCTTATCATGTACTGTATTCGCGTCGGAAGTCAGATTTTCCTGCTCACCGTAATCACGGGTCAGGGATTCATCAAATCTTGAGACCCCTCCCATGCCCCCTTGAACCTCCGCTGTCCCACATCGGCGCAGGTTCCACCCCCCTCTCTCAGATTTCTGCGTAATGGACCCACCAACTTCCAGGCCCAGGATTCACGGCCTCTTGAGTCTTATCGGGGAGATTTTTACTCGTCGGGAACACAGCATGACCGTCGTCACGCGAAACAGCGACGATCTACCGGAGAGTAGACCGTCGCGGGGAGAGGAAAAAACGGACACCGTCGAGATACGCCCGAGGCCTGTTATTCATCTGCAAAACGCCAGTAATCCCGAAAAAATTCTGGATAGCTAATCTCCATCGCCTCAGCGCCCTCGAGAACCACGGGGCCTGAAGCCACAGTCGCTGCGATGGCTAACATCATCGCAATGCGGTGATCTCCCATGGCCTTGACCACGCCTCCACATAGGCGTTGTCCTCCTTTAACGCTAAACCCATCGGCGTGCTCTTCGATCTCCACTCCCAGGCTTCGTAAGTTGTCCGTAGTGGCTCGAATTCTATCGGTCTCCTTAACACGCAATTCTCCAGCACCGGAGACTACGGTATCCCCCTTTGCATGAGCCGCCAACAACGCAATTAAAGGCAGTTCGTCAATGAGTCCCGGCACGATGTCCGCATCGACCACCACGCCGTGTAACGGTGCCCACCCTATCCGAATATCTCCAATCGGCTCCGGTGATTTCTGGATGACCCTAAATTCGACATGAGCACCCATGTCCTGCAGTAGTTGGTAAAATCCGATCCGCCCGGGGTTCAAACTGACTCCCTCGACCAACAGTTCGGAATCTTCCAATAACGAGGCCAAAGCGGCCCAATAAGCAGCACTCGAAGGGTCCCCGGGAACGGCTACGGTATAAGGCATGACCGGTCCAGGCGCCACCGTGATGGTTTTGGATTGCACCTCAATCGAAGCACCCATGGCCTTTAACAATCGTTCGGTATGGTCTCGGGTCGGCAATAATTCATGGATAGTTAAGGGGGCATCTGCGCTTAAGCCCGCTAAGATCAGGGCGGACTTTACCTGTGCCGACGCGACCGACAGTCGCGATACCCCACCCCGATGAGGTCCCCCTTGAACGACAAGTGGGGCCTTGCCGCCCTGGCGTCCGCGAATGTCTATCCCTAGGGCCCTTAAGGGGTCCATAACCCGAGCCATGGGTCTTTCGCGCAAGGAGTCGTCTCCCGACAACACCGTAAGAAATGGCGTACCCGCCAAAAGTCCTGTGGTTAGACGCATCGTGGTTCCCGAATTAAGACAGTCGATGATAGTCCGCGGCTCTTCTAAATCCTGGTATCCAGGGCTTTTCAAGACCCAGTGCGTCGCGGTTCGTTCAATCAATTTGACACCCAAGTTTTGAATCACCGCCAGGCTTGCTGCCGTATCCAATGAGTCCAGGGGATCTTTGATTTCACTCACCCCTTTAGCCAGTGCACTAAAGAGCACGCCTCGATGCGTGATCGATTTATCACTAGGGGGCCGAATACGACCCTTCAACCGCGTATTCCATGGACGTAGTTGCATTCGACGACACCCTTTCCGTTACCCTGAGATGGCTTGACGAACGCGGGCGATGACATCAAGTCCTGGTAGACTGTCTCCCGTTTCGAGGGCATTTCCGAACTCCCCCAAGATCCGCGAATAATGCCTCAACGCGGTCTTTACCGGTTCCCGATTGGCCTCTAAGATCTCTTGCCATAACCTCGCGTCACTGGCCCCCACCCGGCTGGTATCACGAAATCCAGTGCCCGCCAACTGCAAGGACGCAGCCTTTGGATCTCCGACGCTATAGAGCAAAGCTGCTGCAATCAAATACGGAAGATGGCTCACCTCGGCTACCATAGTATCGTGTTCTGCCGCACTTACCATGACGGGACGTGTTCCTAGCACCTGCATCCATTGCCGGATCGCGGGTTCCGGTATCCCGCCTTCTCTCTCAATGACGGCACAAGCACATCCCGCAAAGAGCGCAGCTTCACTCGAGACATAGCCGCGGGATTCTTTACCAGCCATCGGATGCAGCGACAAAAATGACCAGGGATGTCTTAGCGCGTAAAGTGCTGGCATCAAGGGTTGCTTTACCGAGCCTACTTCGACGACGATTCCCGCTCGGTCTCGAGGTGTCGACCCTAACCCGGCTATCCAGTGCGGCACCGTGGACAGCGGGGTCGCCACCACTACCTCATCGACCTGATCAATCCATTGGTGCCAGTCTAAAACATCTTCGATAACGCCTTCATCAATGGCTGTGGCTAAACTGCTGGCGTCGGTGTCGTACCCGAACACCGTATCCCCGTGACTCCGCCAAGCCTTGGCGATAGACCCTCCAATCAGTCCCATGCCAATGACTCCAACATTCATATCGTTCGTCCGACGGCCTGTGCTACTGCGCTCAGCGACGTCACTAATTCTGCCAAGTGCGGTAGGTTCAGACTCTGTGGCCCGTCCGACAGGGCTTCTTGGGGATTGGGATGCGCCTCAATAATTAATCCATCAGCACCTGCTGCAATCCCCGCACGCGCCATAGGCGCCACCCAGTTCCACTGTCCAGTAGAGTGAGACGGATCGATGATGATCGGCAGATGGCACAATTGCTTAATCACCGGAATCGCACTAAGATCTAAAGTATTTCGTGTCTTCTGTTCGTAGGTCCGGATTCCACGTTCACACAGAATGATATTGGGATTGCCATGGGCAGCAATATATTCCGCCGCCATTAACCATTCGTCGATGGTCGCTGCGATACCGCGTTTGAGCAACACCGGCTTGCCAGTTTGCCCAACCGCTTTCAACAATTCGAAGTTCTGCATGTTGCGCGCCCCGATTTGCACAATGTCCGCCCACTCGGCAACATTGCGTAAACTTTCGTGGTCCACGGCTTCGGTCACAACCATGAGGCCATAGCGGTCCCGCGCTTCAGCCAAAATCCTAAGGCCCTCCACCGCCATCCCCTGGAAGCTGTAGGGAGACGTGCGTGGTTTATACGCCCCGCCCCGCAGTACGGGAATTCCCATCCGTTGGACGGCCGCCGCTGACTCCATAACCTGTTCTCGGCTTTCAACCGCACAGGGACCCGCGATAATCACGGCCTTCTCGGTACCAAATTCGACCGGGCCCACCCGGACTACCGTATTTTCCGGGTGGAAGTCACGGCTAACCAATTTATATGGTCGTCGTACTGGCACCACTTGTTCCACGGCTTGCATTGCCCCCAATCTCATGACCTCCTCAGTTCGCTCACCGATCACCCCGATAATGGTGCGTTCCACGCCCTGGGACAAGTGAACTTGAAATCCTTCGGCCTTTAATCGCGTCGTTACCGCATCAACATCGTCGGTACTCGCACTCTTCGACATAACAATAATCACGAAAATCCCGCCTTTTTTAAGTGCCTGGCTAACTCATTCCAACACATGAAGGCCTCCATCCCTAATGCTTAGGGACGAAGGCCTTCTCTCCGCGGTACCACCCTAGTGATCAAGCAACAGCTTGACCCCTCAGTCGACGGCTAACACCGTCGCTCCATGGTAACGGATGGAATCCGGATTCTCTACTGCCCCATTTGGGGGTTCGATGCACGTTCCCGGGGGTATAATCCCAGAATTAGGGTATCGACTTTCACCATTCGTCGACTCTCTGCAACGCCTAGGCTCTGGTTTCTTCCCGATCATCACTTTGGATCGATGATATTATTCCCGCATAATACCGCGCATGTAACAACGTGTCAAGACCTTCGTCTATTTAGTTTCTAAGGCATCACGAAACGCCCTGACAAATGACTCTGCTGAACCACTCGGGTCATCTCGGTTGTCTCGTATCACTCTCACTAGTGCGCTACCGACAATCACGCCATCGGCGACCCGCCCGGTCTCTCTGGCTTGTTCAGGAGTAGAAATGCCGAAACCTACGGCAATCGGAATGTGAACGTGTTGTCGGATCCTTTCCACCAATGGCCCGACTCCGTGGTTCAACTGGGATCGGGCCCCGGTAACCCCGGTCACTGATACCGTATAGACAAATCCGGCAGCATTGCGGATGTCCTTTAAGTGCGCATCAGTCGACGTTGGAGCGACCAGGGGTATCATGGCTACACCCTGGCTCTGGGCGGTCTCTTGTGCCTCCCGCATTTCGTTCCAGGGCCAATCAGGAACAATTAACCCCTGAACGCCGGATCGGCGGCTGTCGGTAATAAAGCGGTCGATTCCTCGACGATAGATGGGGTTCACATAGGTCAAGAAGATCAGCGGCACCGATACCGCGAGGTCTTTCACGCGATCAAATATTTGTTGCACCTTGACCCCTCTGGCCAGGGCTTCGGTAGCCGCTTGTTGTAGGATGGGACCGTCCGCAAGCGGGTCCGAAAATGGCACGCCGATCTCGATCAGATCAGCCCCCCCGGCCTCTAACGCCTTGACCAAAGATTCCAGGTGTTCGAGGCTTGGGTAGCCCGCAGTAATATAAGGGATGAGCGCCGCACGGTTTTCTTGTCGAGCCCGAGCGAAGGCTTCGCTGATGGTCATAGTCATATCCCTAAATCCCCTCCTCGTAAGCCGCTACCGCATCCACATCTTTGTCGCCACGCCCCGACAAATTAATCAAGACCTTCGCGTCAAGTCGTTGCAGTGCTTCACGCTCTTGAATAACCCAGGCGACAGCGTGGGCACTTTCTAGGGCGGGAATAATCCCCTCCCATTCCGCTAACTGGTGAAATGCCAAAAGCGCCTGTCGGTCCGTGATGGATTCGTAGCGTGCTCGCCCAAGATCATGGAAATAGGCGTGCTCAGGTCCCACGCCTGGGTAGTCGAGGCCGGCGGAAATAGAGTGGGCAGGTTGGATTTGTCCATCTTCGTCTTGTAATAGATAACTAAGACTCCCGTGCAATATACCGCGTTCGGCCTTTGTAATCGTCGCCGCATGGCGGCCGGTGTCCACCCCGTCTCCTGCCGCTTCGATTCCGACTAAGGATACCGGGTCATTGCGAAACGCATAGAAGATCCCCATCGCGTTGGAACCTCCGCCAACCGGCGCCACGATGTGACTCGGAAGTCCATCGGTCAATTGACGGAACTGCCGTCGCGCCTCTTTCCCAATAATCGATTGAAAATCTCGGACCATCATCGGATAAGGGTGAGGGCCGACGACGGATCCAATGACATAAAACGTATCTCGTACGTTGGTCACCCAGTCCCGTATTGCCTCATTGGTCGCATCTTTAAGGGTTCGCGTACCCGAATGCACCGTATGGACCTCGGCACCCATGAGTTTCATCCGATACACATTTAAGGCCTGACGTTTTACGTCTTCTTCACCCATGTAGATCTCCGCATGCAAACCAAACAAGGCCGCAGCCGTCGCGGTCGCCACCCCATGTTGTCCCGCCCCAGTTTCTGCGATGATGCGGTGCTTCCCCATCCGTTTGGCTAACAGGACTTGCCCCATCGTGTTATTAATTTTGTGGGCACCGGTATGATTAAGATCTTCACGCTTCAGATATACCGCAAATCCCAGTTGTTCGGATAGGCGAAAGGCCTGGCGCAATGCCGTAGGGCGCCCCACATATTCCTTGAGTAATCCCATCCACTCTTGATGAAACGTGCGGTCCACCTTGGCTTCGCGATACGCCGCGGTGAGCGAATCGAGTACCGGCATCAGGGTTTCTGGCACATATTGTCCCCCGAATGGGCCAAATCGACCACGCGCATCAGGTACCGATTTCATCATGGCCATTGTTTTGCCTCCCTTACAAACTGACTAATGAGCTCTCGGTTCTTCATACCGTCTCGTTCCACGCCGGACGACACATCTACACCCTCGGGATGAAGGTCATGCACGAGAGCTCCCACGTTCTGAGGAGTAAGCCCTCCGGCTAACCATAAAGGACGATGCCATGGTGGCCTTTCCCAAATTCGGGTTTGCCCACTGCCAGGTTCTCGGCCATCCAGCAAAACAATATCGGCCATAGGATCCAATTCTGTCGCAATGGCAATACGATTGCTCGCTCTAGTTTTCTCAATCCAATCGAATTGCGGTCGGCCATGGTGTTGGATCGCCGCCACCCCAAGATCTGAAAGAATTTCTTCGAATTCCGTTGGCCCCGGGCTCCAAACGACAGCGACATAGCGCCCAGGAACCTTAGTGACAATGGCTTTAGCTTGTTCGAGGGTCAGTTGTCGACGACTCGGGGCCAACACCAAACCTACGAAATCCGCTCCTTGAGAAAAACTCCAGTCCGCCATGCCAGGGTCCTGGATCCCACAAATTTTAACGGTAAGCGGCATGGGTTAGCTCCTGTAATGACAAGCCTCCCCGCATCAAGGTCTCGCCAATTAGCGCTGCATGGTAACCTAGTGCCGCAAGATCACGGGCATCTTGAATCGAGCGAATCCCACTCTCCGTCACCTTAAGAATGGAGGACGGTAACATTTGGGCGACTTCGCGGGATAGTTCCAGCCTGGTCTCAAAGCTATCCAAATCCCGGTTATTGACGCCGACAATGTGCGCGCCAATTTCAAGGGCTCTGTCCACTTCCGCGGTCGCGTGTACTTCCACGACTGCCTCCAATCCGAGCGCCGACGCGGTTTGCCACAGATCCCGGAGCCTACTCGGATCATCAATGATGCGAACAATCAGGAGGACCGCATCGGCCCCTGCTGCCCGGCTTTGATAAAGTTGTACGGGATCTCGAATGAAATCCTTACGGAGCACTGGCACTCCCACGGCTTCCCGCACAGCCATCAGATGTTCAAGCTCTCCTGCAAAGAATTGGGGTTCGGTCAGCACCGAGATCGCAACCGCGCCACTCTCTTGATAGAACCGCGCTTGACCTGTCGGATCATAGGACTCCGTCAACCATCCTTTCGAGGGAGACCGATGCTTACACTCCGCAATGATCCGCATTCCGGTGTCGTATGACCGCAATGCTGCCGACAATGACCTCACCGGCGGCATTGCCTGGGCCTGGTTGACAAGATAGGCCTCTACCGGTTGCAGGCGCTTGACGCGTTCGTCCACCGCGCTCACAATGTCTTCTAAGAACATGGAATTCTGCCAGCTCCTTTTTTACTTTGCTTCGAATTGAACGGGTTCGGTGATTAAACGATGTAATACCCGTTGGGCGCGACCTGATTTGATCGATTCTCGAGCCAGTGCCACTCCTTCGGATAGCTTATCGGTGGCGCGCGCTACAAACAAGGCGACTCCCGCGTTAGCCAATACCATATCCAGATAGGGGCTCGGGGCTCCTTTGAGAACCTCTAAACAAATCTTGGCATTAGTCGTTGGATCTCCACCGACAATCGCCGCTTTGGGATATCGAGGCAGCCCCAAATCCCCAGGATCCAAAGTTCCGTACGTGACGGCTCCGCGATCGACTCGGCCATATTGGGTTGGGCCCGATAAGGACACTTCATCCAGACCTCCGTCGCCATGGACGACCAGCGCCTGATCCGTACCCAACCGAGCTAACACCTCGGTCATCGGCTTCACCCACTCGCGGCTGAACACCCCTAACAACTGACGTTCGGGATTGACCGGGTTGGTGAGAGGGCCTAGTACATTAAATACCGTGCGTACCCCGAGTTCCCTCCTCGTCTCAGCAGCATGACGCATCGATGTATGAACCTGTTGGGCAAACAAGAACCCAAATCCCACCTCATCGATCATCCGTGCAACGACCTCGGGCCCTTGACTAATGGGGACCCCTAATGCTTCCAAAAGGTCGGCACTACCGCTTTTGGAGGTCGCTGATCGATTCCCATGTTTCGCCACGGCGACCCCGGCGCCTGCCACCACCAAGGCTGACACGGTGGAGACATTAAAGGAATACGACCGATCCCCCCCGGTACCACAGGTATCCAGGACGGGACGCCGATTCACAGGAACTTTCACCGCATGATCCCTCATGGCGCGGGCAAAGCCTGTTAACTCATCAATCGTTTCACCGCGCACCCGGAGTGCCATAAGTATTCCTGCAAGTTTCACCGTGCTTACTGACCCACTCATAATGGCATCCATTAAGCGATATGCGTCCGACTCCCCCAGGCGATGTCCCTCGCTGAGGTTTTGCAAATCCACCTCGTTTTGGTCAATCATTGGCGACCTCCCCGCTCTCTATCCCAGGTTTATGAAATGTTTCGGTCCCGCGCCCATTGTGGGCTAGGCAGGGCTACAAAATTTCGAAGGATTTGCATGCCGTCCGGTGTCAAGATCGATTCCGGATGGAACTGAATTCCATAGACCGGAAACTGTCGATGAGATACGGCCATGATGGTCCCGTCATCACTCTTTGCAGCCACTTCTAAAGGACCTTTCGGATCCACTTCAATGGCGAGCGAGTGATAGCGGCCAGCCAAAAAGTTTTGAGGAATGTCCCTTAAGATACCGCTTCCATCGTGACGAATGTGATCCTCTTTGCCATGCATCAGCCGCACCGCGGGAACTACACGGCCGCCGTACGCGACGGCAATCGCTTGATGGCCAAGACACACGCCTAACAGAGGAATTTCAGGACCTACGCGGTGAATGAGATCGACGATGATTCCTGCATCCTCAGGTCGGCCCGGTCCCGGAGAAATGACAATTTGCTGTGGTTCCAGGGTTATGACTTGATCGGTCGTGACTTCATCGTTTCTCACCACCTCGACGGATTGGTCCAAGATTCCAAGATATTGCACCAAGTTAAACGTAAATGAATCGTAGTTATCGATGACGAGAATCACAGCCATTCCTCCTCGCCGGATTCCAAGACCGACAGCGCTGCGCTGGCCTTGTTTAGGGATTCCTGATATTCCCGATCGACATCGGAATCAGCCACAATACCGCCGCCCGCTTGGACAACGACATGCTCCCCTCTGATATCTAAAGTTCGAATCGTGATGCAGGTATCAAGATCGCCCGAGTGTGCCAAGTAGCCCACAACGCCGCCATAGGTGCCCCGAGCACTAGGTTCTATGGCTTCAATCAACTCCATAGCCCGGATTTTAGGCGCTCCGGTCAAGGTGCCAGCAGGAAACGATGCGGCCAGGGCATCTAGGGCATCAAATTGCGGCGTCAAGTTCCCTTGGACCTCCGAAACAATGTGCATCACGTGTGAGTAGCGTTCTTGTTGCATAAATTCGGTGACCGTAATGCTTCCGTACTCCGAGACGCGACCCAAATCGTTGCGCGCGAGATCCACTAACATCACGTGTTCCGCACGTTCTTTGGCATCGTGGATTAATTCCTCCCAGAGCATTTGGTCTTCCTGGACCGACTTGCCACGCGGTCTAGTCCCCGCAATCGGTCGATTACTGATTACCCCACCCTTGACTCGAATCAAAGCTTCCGGTGACGCTCCCACCAACGTTCTACGCGGTGTTTCGAAATAAAACAAATACGGTGAGGGGTTAATATGTCGCAATTTTCTATAGAGACTAAAAGGATCTCCGGCAATATCGGTCGACAGGCTTTGGGATAGGACCACCTGAAAAATGTCTCCCGCGACAATGTGTTCCTTGGCACGAAAAATCATTTGGTCATAGTGATCCCGATCGAGATTAGGTACCACCGGTCCTACACGCTGCACGCGAGGCTCTGCCAACATTAGCGGCTGGCGCATTGCATCCACCAACAATTGCAAACGAGTCTTGGCTTGATCAACTTGTTCTCGTGGCGTCTCAACAATCACGGTAAGCAGATGACGAGCATGATCAAACGCGATCACCGCTTTAGGCCACACCCACTCCCAATCCGGTCCTTGCTTGGAGTGACGTTTCGGAAGTTTCTCTAGTCGACGGACCCATTCATAACCAAAATACCCTATTGCCCCGCCACAAAATGGCAACTCAACATGGTCTGGAATAGCAATCCTTTGACGTGCAGCCTGTTCCCGCAAAAGCCTCAACGGATCATCGTCCACTTGAGTCCCATGTGGGCCCACCAGAACGGCTTTCCCATCCGCTTCTAATAATCGTGCCCATTCGCCAATGCCAATGAACGAAAAGCGGGCAATCTTTTCATCGCCTTCAACACTTTCTAATAAGGTGTGCGCCCCGAAGGGACGCAACCGCAAAAACGCCGAGATTGGTGTGATCTGATCAATGATATAGCGTTGGGCGACCGCCACATAAGCACTGGCATCATCACCCCAAACTTCCATACCGCTATTGGCCTCAAAAAATCCCATGATTTCCCTCCGCAAAAATAAAAATACCTTCCTCCCACCTAGGGACGAAGGCTACTCCGCGGTACCACCCTGATTAGACTCTATCGAGTCTCTCTTATACAATACAGGACGAATCCGATATTGTCTTCCTGAGTAACGGTGGAAGAATCCGGCCAAGCCTACTCAAATTTCGGTTGGCAGCTCATGGGCCCATTCCCATTGGTCAGTCACGCCGATCTTTCACCGCCATCGGCTCGCTGGGGAGACTTTACAATGCTACTCTTCCCACTCATCGCAGTTGCATTCAATTGAAGCCACTATAATTCATGCTAGGCGGCATGTCAATGCCTTGGGAACTGAACAGTTGACCCAAATCCTAGTGCAATAATTGTCCTAGTTCCCCATGGTGCATTGCCTCGTCAACCCAATGGCGGAGAAGTTCATGGTCCGCCTCGGCCAAATCGGGGTCACGCCGGAGTAAGTCTCTAGCGACTTCTCGTACATGCTCGAGCATGGCCAAATCGGCAACCGGATCGGCCAGTTCAAACCCACTCAACCCATGTTGCTGTCGGCCGAGAATTTGTCCGGGTCCCCGAATTTTTAGATCTTCTTCCGCCAGTTTGAGCCCATCCGTCCATTTGACCATCGCCTCCATACGGCTTTTGGCTTCATCGGTTTTGGGATCCGCCAACAAAAAGCAACTCGCGGGCTTGGTTCCCCGACCTACCCGTCCGCGTAATTGATGCAATTGAGCCAAACCGAAGCGATCAGCTTCTTCAATTACCATGACTGTGGCGTTGGGGACATCGACCCCAACTTCTATGATAGTGGTCGCGACTAAGACATCGAGCTGGCGATTGCGATATTGCTCCATGACCTCGGTTTTTTCCTTGGCCGACAACTGTCCATGAACCAAACCGATGCGCCAGCCGGAAACTTGCCGCATGCCTTCGGCTAAAGCCGTGGCGGCAGTGAGATCGGATTCCTCATTCTCGTGCACCAAAGGGCACACCACGTACGCCTGTTCACCCCGGCGCACCGCTTGGCGTACGGTTTCATAGGCTTCCCTGCGCTGTGCATAGGAAAGATGCCGCGTCGCAATGGGTTGGCGACCTTGGGGCAACCCCTCAATTTCTGCAATGTCTAAATCGCCATAGATTGTCAAGGCCAGAGTTCTGGGGATAGGGGTAGCCGTCATCACCAACAAGTCCGGGAAAAAGCCTTTCTGGGCTAAGTGAGCCCGTTGACGCACGCCAAAGCGATGCTGTTCGTCAATGACCACCAAACCTAGTTGGTGAAATTGAACAGACGGTGAAACCAAGGCTTGCGTGCCAACCACCAACTTTAACGTCCCAGAGCTAAGATCCTGGCGAATCCTTGTCGCCTCACTGGGATCATGGCCCGTCAATAA
Source organism: Bacillota bacterium (assembly GCA_021795465.1). Classification (GTDB taxonomy): domain Bacteria; phylum Bacillota; class Sulfobacillia; order Sulfobacillales; family Sulfobacillaceae; genus JAKADJ01. The sequence continues at coordinate 16,408 of JAJYPK010000022.1, read as the reverse complement.
CCCTACACGAAGACCGGATGGTTCCAACCATGCTCTTAGCACCTGCCATTGTTGTTCTGCTAGCAATTCCGTAGGAGCCATAAACGCAGCCTGGTGTCCCGCATCAACCGCTGCTAGCATCGCCAACACGGCGATAATGGTCTTCCCCGAACCTACATCGCCTTGGAGCAATAATGACATCGGTCGCTTAGCCACCAAATGAGCTTTCAATACGTCCCAAGCCCTCTGTTGGCCTACAGTCAAATCAAACGGCAAGTGTGCCACAAATTCTCGCGACTTGGGGCCTTCGGGCTCTTGAGACACCCCTTCGTATTGTCGATCAGCTTGATGAAGGCGTAAGACAGCCAGAGAAATCCTTAAGAATTCATCAAACACTAGCCGCCGGCGTGCGCTATCAAAGGCCTCCTGGGTTGGCGGATGGTGAATATGCAATAACGCTTCAGACCGCGATAGCAAACCCTCACTAGTTACCAGTGCTGTTGGTATCGGATCAGCTACTTGTGGCGCCAATCGGGGCACGATGTCTTTCATGATTTGCTGAATTTTCCGTTGTTTTAAGTCCCCGGCTAGGGGATAAATGGGGATAAGACCGGTCTCGGGTTCTTCGTTGGCCGTCAACACTTGGTGATTGGGATGGGTCATGACCAGCCGCGCCCCTCGATACTCCACTTGCCCTTGCAAGACGACACGGGTGCCCGGTTGTAGTTGGTGCACAAGCCAACGACCATGAAAAAACGTGACAAATAACTCGTACAGTCCATCGGTTACTGTAATCCGTAGCAGTTGGCGCTTGGGGTCGTACTGTGCTCTCTCTACCACTCCGATAATACTGTACTCCGCTCCTGCCCGTACCCGAGACAGAGGAGTAATAATCGTGCGATCCACGTGTCTACGCGGCCATAACGACAGCAGGTCGCCTTGCGTCATAACCCCGAGCTTCTCCAAATCCTCCCGAGTCCGGTTTCCAATCCCGGCCAGACGGGTTACAGGTTCAGCCAGGGCGATTATTGGGCCACGATTTCGATGTGGTTCGGCTGGAGAACGCTCGGCGCGTCCACCACTTCCGCGTCCAACTGAGCCTGCCACCAATCTGCCTCCCCATCCCATTCCGCCCGAGAAATATACATCGTCACCATCCGGCGTCGTCCTATCAATTCCTTAACTGCCGCGACGACTTGATTTCTACTCACGAGAGACAAGTCTTGCACCCGATATCGATACTGATCCCTCGATATGGTCAGGGTGATCGCAGTGTGGGAAGCCTGCACCATATCGGTCACATTAGATTCCCATGATTTGTCGTCATCGTAGTCCATCATCAATTGACACGCAAGAAAAGGTGAGTCAATCGACGGGATCCCCACGGGAGCGTCGACCCCAACCCAAAACACAAATTCCTCCAACTGGTCGCCACGTGCTGGGTAAATAAGCTCGACGTCGATCGGCAGGAGAGAAAGCCAGGCAGCATCAATTTTCATGAAGCGCCGTTCGGTCATCGTTTCGCGCTCTTGATGACGCATATCCCGGATTTCCATTTGTACCACAGGTCCCAATTCGAATAGAAATCTCGTTAGCCCTAGAGCCTCATTCGTATGGACATGAATCTTTAGCGATGCACCCATTTCCGAGATAACCACAGAGTCACCCCAGTCCCCAAGCTTTTGACGCAAAATCTCGGTGGACAGTTCAAAAGCCCACGGTGCCAATAAAGCTTCAACATCATAGGGGTAAGGAATGGTCGCAGGGCCAACGTTGCGGGGCACTTGGCGCCACTCTCCCACCATGTCTTTAGCTACCTCCAACGTGGACTCGGACAGAGCAGCCACTATCAAATAAAGACCTTCGGCTCCGGCATCCACGACCCCTCGTGACTGAAGTGCCGGTAGGAGTTTCGGCGTATCCATAACAGCGGTTTTGGCCGCCTCTGTGATGTTTCGGATCACGGTGTCACGGTCATCACCCGTAGCATACAACGCAATGGCGCGCGCCACCGTCAATATGGTACCTTCGACGGGTTGAGACACGCTAGAATACGCTACCTCATACGCATTTTTCCACGCTTGACGATATTCCTCTAGTGTCCACGCACGTTTATCCTGCGCATATTGAGACAAGCCAACCAAGATTTGGGAGAGGATAGTGCCCGAGTTACCACGGGCCCCCTTGACAGCACCTGCGGCCGCTAAATCCAGGATCTTCCCTAAATGCCCGCTGGCGGTTCCTTCAATTTCACCTAAGGCAGCTTCCATGGTTCCCAGCATGTTAAACCCTGTATCCCCATCGGCCACGGGAAATACATTGATTTGGTTGATTTCTGCGACGTGGCGTCGAAGGACTTCGGTGGCACGTCCGAGCCACCGGTAGACATCTTGACCGGTGATCAAAACGTGTAACTCGGTATGTCTAAACTCGGTCACGACTTACGGACTCCTTCGACATGAACCACGACACGGTACGGGCTTAGAGACACAGCGTCCCATATCACTTGATCCACCGTCCGTACCACCTCGAGCCCAACATCTTTGATTCTCACACCATAGCGTACCGCAATCGAAATTTCAATAACGACCCTGCCGAGAGAATCCACCCCAATCGACACTCCCCGACCCGCATGTTCCATGACGCCGGATCCATCGTGAGTACCCTCCTGGTTTTTGGAACGGAGCATCAATCCTAGTACGCCTGGCACCTGGATGACCGCCCTACTGGTTAGTTGCGAGAGGATCTCATCGTTGACGGAGAGCCGTCCATATTCGCTGTCCTTATGCATCAACACCACTACCTTGCAGAGGATTTTCATTCATGGTACCATAGGACGTATGTCATCGTGTCGGAGGAGGATCCTTTTATGGCGTATCGGTGCGAAATTTGCGACAAGCACACCATGCATGGCAATAATGTGAGCCATTCCCATCATAAGACTCGGCGCATTTGGAAGCCAAATATTCAACGTGTGCGGGCCCGGGTTAACGGGCGTACTCAACACATTTATGTATGTACCAGATGCCTGCGGTCCGGAAAAGTGGATCGGGCTATTTAACCTTCAGGTATGGCGCGATCGCTCCGTGCCTTTTCCAACTGGAATAGAGAGATGGGGTAAGCCGTATTGCAGAAATGGCATACGACCTCTGCCCCTTTGTCTTGAATTAAAGCGTCTAAATCTCCGGTGGGTAAACTACCAATAATTTCGAGGCTTCGCTCGCTGCTACATTGGCATTGATATTCTAACGAGTCGGTGCCTAACCAATGTATCGATGTGGGTAAGACTTCTCGCAACAAATCTTCCGGTGTCTCTCCATTGGACAAACGCCAGCTGATGTTATGGAGCTTCTGAAATTTGTCGGTAATTTCATCCGTCGTTACAGTCTGGATGCCGGGCAGGGCCTGAATCACGACCCCACCGGATGCGACAACCAATCCCTCGTGACCGATTAGCACCCCAAGGGCCACTGCGGATGGGATCTGCTCCGATATTCGGTAATAGTTTGCCAAATCTTCCCCAATTTCTCCGCTGACGATGGGTGCTTGACCTTCATAGGGATTTCTGCCACGCTCCTCCCGCGTCACCCGTAAGGTCCCCCGATTCCCCACGGCTTGTCCCACCGCCAATTTGTTGTCCGACCGGAGGGGCAAATCCACCAAAGAATTCTCCGTTCGTGCCCGTATGAGGCCGCCCGTCCGAATCTCAGACACCAAACGACCTAAAGGGCCGTCAGCCTGAACCTCCACCGTCAAGCGAAATGCGTCTTTAAAATCCGACGCGAGCAACGATGCAGCCGTGATAAGCCGCCCCAAGGCGGCGGCAGCCACCGGTGACGCGTGGTGCAAGTTTTGCACGCGAAGTGCCGTGGCTGTCGTCACCGCCGCGATTGCCCGAATGGAGCCCCCCGCTGCCGTCGCCTTTACACGATAATCCCCCAAAAGTGTTCATTCCTCCTCGGCTTGATTGTATCAAGCCCTTAGTTTATTTCGCGCTTTTAGTGGCCCAAAAACCCAACACGAACTGCAACATCTTGCCCACCACGCGCGGAACCTTCACCACCTGCACCCGCATGCCCATCTCACCTCGTTTCGTCTAGTATGGAGTGTGACCAATCTCCTCCTGAGTTATCGCGCAATGAATATGCGATAGCCGAGCCAAATTAAAAATCCCCCCACCATGATCGGACCCAATCCTGCCCACATGAGCCATAATCCGACACCGACCGGCCAAATCCACACTGGTAAAATTTTCACGATAAGAATCCCGCCTACCAGCGCGAGTCCAGCTCCTCCTAGCTTATATGGCATTTGCCGACGAGCCCGCCACGAACCTCGGATGGGACGCATAGTCTCCCTCCTTTTACCGGGCCGCTTTTAGTGTCACGCTTTCGTGACACTCATCATGGTACGATTCTCCCGATAAAAGGTGCATGGGTACGGCGACCACTTTAAGCGGCTAGGGATGGATCCAGAGGTCCGCCTCAATTTCATCCATCTGACCCCTGGCGTCCTTCACCGCCAATAGTGGCCGATCCATCGTGCCTCTCATGGCGCTTAATCCTTTCACGGTCGTTTTACTCTCAATTCCGTCCCCCTCGTCGACCACGATGACGATATCTAGGAGAGGCCATAGCGCGCTGAGCTTCGTAGTCCCAGCGTTATCCGGCGAAATGGATATGCCACATAAGAGACCCGCCATCCTCATCTCAACCAGTGTCTGGGGTGACAGCGAGGGACTCCAGGTCAGTGTCATCACATCCACACCACGTTGATGCCACTCCTGATAATCTTCTCGCGGCTTCCCACTTAACATATGCAACAAGACGGGCAACTCAGTCTTCGGTCGTAATCTCGCGATAACTTCCCGGGTAACGGATTCTTCACCCGCCGCCAAGTCCACCATCACCGCTCGCCAAGCGCCAGATATCCACGGAGAACCTTCCCTGATCCATAAACATTCCGCTAAACGCCCCATCGCTTTACCCACTGATCCATCATCACGCAGTAGCTGCGATATCGGCTAGAAGCGTACGTCCCATTGGCCACTCCTTCTCGCACCGCGCACCCAGGTTCTCCTCGATGCAGGCAGTTGGGGAATCGGCATCGCGCATCCTCCCACTCGAAAAATTGCGACTCGATGTCGTGGGCGTGGGCAACTTCCGTCTCCAGGGCCGTATAGCCCGGTGTGTCGGCGAGAAAAAAATCCCGGATTTTTAGGAGGCGTACCCATCGTGTCGTTTGTTGGCCGCGACCGATCCGACTTAGATCCGCGGTCTCAATCACGGTCTGGGGGATCACCGCATGGAGCAAAGACGATTTGCCTACGCCGCTTTCGCCGGTTAACACCCAAATTCCGGCTCGGTTGGTTGCTAGCCAGGGGGCAACACCGACCGCCGTTTTGACGCTCATCACCCAAACTCGATATCCTATCGATCGATACAATTGGACCATATCTTCCAGTATCACCGGACTTTCTGCTAAATCCGATTTGGTCACCACAATTTCTACCGCGATACCCGAGAGAGCCGCGATCACCAACCGCTTGTCTAAAAGCTCTAGGCTACCTGCGGGGTGGCTCAAACTGAAGCACGCAAAAATCCCCGTAAGATTGGCCACCGGAGGTCTCACAAGTTGAAGCTGACGCGGTAGCACACGGGTAATGATCGCTTCGCGACCTTCAGTGGGTTCCAACTCCACCTGGTCACCCACCAAGATCCGCCCTGATTGTCGGCGCACTTTACCCCGCAGATAACACAAATATTCGACGCCTGATTCCGTCACCACCGTGGGTCTATTGGCTTCGAGCAGGGTCACCAGCCCCCGGAGCATCATCCTGAATTCCCGTTTCCAGAATTAAAGGCGTTGCCCGATGGCGCCGTAGAGCTCGAGTTATTGGGTGTAAATGACTGAGGGGCTTGCGCCTGGCCGTTTAACCAAATTTGCATGGAACCGTGAGACCCATACCAAGAGAAGATAATTTGCCCGGTTCCCCCCGGATTGACCTGCTGATAAAAGACCTCTTCATTATTCGCGCTGTCGGTTACAACGACTTTGAGCAAAGATTTGGATGGAGCAGACGACGGAATCGGCCAAGTCACCGTCGAATGGTGGACGGGTAGTGATGAGCTCTGCGGGCTTTTCCCCTTTGATATCGTAACATTCACCGTAGAGGTTCCCTTAATCGCAGCATATGGTGCCGGGCTTTGATCGATAATGGTATTGACGGGTTGGGTACTATAGGTCGAATTGGGTGTTCCCATCGAAAGATTCAATCCAATGAGTTCGCTCGCTGCCTCGGACACCGTCAAAAGTTGCAGATCGGGCATTAATTGGGTAGCCGTAGGGGGGCCGTTGGACACCCAAAGCGTAACCGCCTTCCCTTCAGCCAAATTGGTGTTCGGCGGAGGCGATTGCCGTATGACCAAACCTTGCGGCTGGCGGCTATTGACATGATGCAGCGTGACATGAAAATTCATTGAGGTGAGATTTTGTTTTGCCAGAAATTCATCCTGCCCCTTCACGTTGGGCACCAGAGCGGTCTGTGGTCCCGAAGACAGCACCAGTTTAACGATTTGGCCCGGCTTAACCAATGTTCCCGGTGAGGGAATTTCATTATAGACATAATTCTTCGGCAAGTGGTTTGAAGGCGTCTTCCCCGCTACCTGAGCGACCAATTTTAAGGTGCCGAGCCGGGCTTTGGCTGTACTCAAAGACTGACCCTTTACATTTGGGATGCCGACCGAAGGCACATTGAGCCACCGATTAAAGGCAAACACTGATCCCCCCACCAAAAGCATAAGCACCGCTAATGCCATCGCCCAGGGAACCCACCGTGGCCAGCGCTTCTTTGGTCCCCCCTTATCTTTCTCTCGTCCCGCACTAAGAGCGCCGGCGTCGCCTCGACCGGGTGAGACGGAGGGGACCGGTAACGGTGTTTCAATGGGAGACCCGGGGTGTAGCACTCGAGAGACGTCCTGTCGAAACGCTGACGCCGTTAAATAGCGATCGGCCGGATCTTTTGACAACGCTCTTTCCACTATCTGATTCACAACATCGGGCAGTTCGGGGCGAAGGCTTTGTACCGTTGGCGCCACATCTTGCAGATGTTTTATCGCAACGCCAATGGCACTCTCTCCTTCAAAGGGAAGCCGCCCCGTTAGCATTTCGAATAACACCACACCCAAAGAGTAAAGATCAGACTGGGGCCCCACCATTTTGCCGCGAGCCTGTTCGGGACTTAGATACTGAACGGTGCCTAGCATCGACCCCGTGTGCACCAATGTTCCCGATGTGGCCGCATAGGCTATCCCAAAGTCGGTCACCTTAGCCGTGCCGTCTTCGGCCAAGAGAATGTTTTGCGGCTTAATATCACGGTGCACCACTTTCTTACCGTGAGCCGCTTCCAGGCCTGCCGCGACCTGGTCGACCACATCCATGGCTTCCATCACCGATAGGGGGGCCTCGCGGTCAATTTTACTTCGCAGCGACTCGCCAGCCACAAGTTCCATCACCATGTAATGGACATCCTGCTCCTCTCGACCCACATCGTACACTTGCACGATGTGCCGGTTGACTAGAGAGGCGGCCGAGCGAGCTTCTTGATCGAAGCGTCTGACCACTTCTTCATTTTCAGCCCATTGATGCTTTAAGATCTTCACCGCTACCAGCCGATTCAATGTCAAGTCACGGGCTCGATAAACTAGCGACATTCCGCCAGTCCCAATACGCTCGAGAACTTCGTAACGTCCGCCCAAAATTTTACCGACCATCGGCATCACCTACATCCTGCGTGACTTCCGCGAGCACCACGGTGATATTATCCGGCCCTCCTGAAGTCAGTGCAGCCGAAATAAGCTCATCGACTAATTCTTGCCCGCTATAAGAGAGGCTTAACCGAACAATCTCATCTTCCGTGACCACCGACGACAGTCCGTCGGTACAGAGCAATAGCCGATCTTGAGTACCCCATGCCAATTCCGCAACATCCACCCGAATCTTGTTAAAGTTCCCCACCGAACGCGTCAACACATGACGCCGCGGATGATGCATCGCCTCATCGTGGGTTAATGATCCCGCCTTCTCCATCTCTCCTGCGACGGAATGATCCGTTGTCAGGCGGTCCAGTCGACTTCCGGTCAGGCGGTATGCACGCGAGTCCCCGACATGAGCCAAGAGGATTCGACTCGGAAAAACCACCGCAGCCGTTAATGTCGTACCCATACCGCGTAAGGTTTCTTCCTCCGATCCACTGTCGAAAACTCGACGATTGGCCATGGATACCGCAGAAACCAGACGCGCCGAGTCACGCACCTCGACCCCCGCCGCATCGTCTAGTGCCTCAATCGCCATGCGACTCGCGACGCCGCCACTCGGTCCCCCGCCAACACCATCCGCCACCGCGATGAGATACCCGTCAAAGTCGACGGGACGCATCATCCAACTATCTTCATTACGAAGACGGACGTACCCTTGATGGGATTTTGCATAGGTCTTTACCGTAAAATCTCCTCCTCGCGTCGGCGCAATTGGCCGCACGCGGCATCAATCTCTTGACCTAGTTCTTTTCGTATCGTACAGGAAATTCCATGTTCTTGCACTATCTGTAGAAACCTGCGGACGCGATTCATCGGGGATGGCTGAAAAGGATGCTCATCAACCGGATTCCAGGGAATGAGATTAACGTGACAAGGAAATCCCCTGAGCAGTTGCACCAATTGGTCCGCTATCACTGGCGAGTCATTGATGCCATCCAGCATGAGATACTCAAACGTCACACGACGCCCGGTCGTTTCGCTGTAATACCGGCATGCCGGCATAAGCTTGTCCAACGGATAGGCCTTATTAACTGGCATTAACGCGAGTCTTAGCGCATCGGTCGGAGCATGCAGAGAGACCGCCAACGTCACCGGAATTCCTTCATCGGCCAAGCGATAGATGGCTGGCACCAATCCGCTGGTCGACACGGTCATATGTCGGTAACTCAATCCGAGGCCCCGCGGCTCGTGCAAGAGCCGAATGAATTTCACCATAGCTTGGTAATTGTCGAGGGGCTCCCCAATTCCCATGAGGTCCACTCGGCTCACGTGATCTCCCCGAGAGGCTAATATTTTCTGAGCATAACCGACCTGGTCTAAAAGTTCACCAGCCGTCAGATTACGTTTTCGGCCCAGGATTCCGGATGCACAAAAGTGACATCCCATGTTGCAACCGACCTGGGAGGATACGCACACACTATACCCATAAGGATGAGGCAACAAGACCGTTTCCACCTGATTTCCATCATCTAACCGTAGCAATAACTTCGTGGTGCTATCGGTGGCCACCTGGGTGTGGATAGCTTGGACGCGAGAAAATGGAGCCAGGTCTGTCATTTTTTGCTGCAAGATCTTTGGCCAGACTGTCAGTTCTTTATACGATTGGGCTTGGTGCCGCCAAATCCACTCAAAGAGTTGCTGACCCCGAAACCGTGGTTCCTGAAGTTCGGTGAATAACGCCGACAACTCCAAAGGACCCATCGACAAGATATCGTATGGCTCTTGGTCCATTTACTTCTCACTCCCTTCGCGATAGCGTAATCGGGCAATGAAGAACCCATCCATCCCAAAGGACCCGGGAAGCACACTCAGGGTGCCTGATTGCACCTGCTCCTGAAGGGCGCTATGGGGCAGCCACGGTGCCACCGATTCGCGACGAATCCCAGGCATTTCCGTTTCAATCATGTTAATCACCTCGACCGTCTCTTCAGGTTCCACCGAGCACGTGCTGTAAACGATGACACCGCCGGGTTTGGTGGCCAAGATTCCCATTTTGAGCAAGGATACTTGGCGTCCTTGATGGCTTTTGATGTCATTCGCACTCTTCGTCCACCGTGCATCCACACGACGCCGCAATACCCCTAAATTGCTACACGGAGCGTCGACGAGTACCCGATCGAACCCCCCTAATATCGTGGTCGGTAGACCTAATGTCGCGTCTCTACACACAGCTTCTGCCTGGTCCGCATACCCTAATCGCCCGAGGTTCCGGCGCAAAATGTCCAAGCGATGCTCTGCTATGTCCATGGCCACCACACGACTCTGTCCATGCGTGTATTCTAAAACATGGCCGGTCTTGCCCCCTACGCCTGCCGTCATGTCGAGAATGCGTTCTCCCGGATGCGGATCCAGCACGAGTGTCACGAGCATCCCGCTTTCATCCTGAACGGTCACCCAGCCCGCATGGAAAATCTCGAGGTCTTCGAGCCACAGGGAACCCGTTGTGCGCACGGCGGCGTTGATATAGGGTGAGGCTTCAACCGTCACTCCCGCTTGCACTAGTGCACGAACCACTTGTTCACGAGATGCTTTATCCAGATTAACCCGCAACGTCAAAGGAGGAATTTGGTTGTTGGCCGCTAAAATATCGGGAAGCTTTTTGCCAAATCGTCTCCCCCAGCGTTCCACCAACCAGTCTGGGTGCGAATACTGCTCGGCCAGCGATAGATTTTCAGGTTCATATCGCTGACCCCGTCGGAGCACCGCGTTAACCAGCCGTGTCGCCTTCGGTTGGACCAGTTTGGTCTGTTCCACCGCCGCGTTTACCACGGCATAGGGCGGAATCCTATCCAAAAATCGCAACTGGAAAAATCCCATTCGTAGGATATCGGCCACATCTGGTTCCAAGGAATTCTTAGAAAATTGTCGGATAATCGCATCCAAAAGCCTCCGATGGCGTAAAACTCCATAGACCAGTTGGGTAAGCAAGGCTCGGTCTTTAGCATCCAGGGGGCGTGCACCATGAGATTCTGCCAAGCTCTCGGCGACCGGTTGACCGGCCCGAACCCGCTGCAGTACCTTTAAGGCTTCCGTGCGGGATACACCCACTACACTCATCCGAAGCGCTCCTGTTTTTCTAACCTAATTCCTCGAGCCCACTCAATTCCGGACATCGTTCGTTTTCCTTCAGGTTTGACGACCCCAATGCGTAGTGCCCCAGACAATGCTCCCACCATGGGTCCATCTCGATCCAATCCCAGCACTCCCGGTAACAAACGCGAGGACAATTCGGTCTTGGCAGACAAGATCTGGAGTCTTTTCCCCCGGAACATAGTATAGGCCGCGGGGCTCGGCGCCATGCTATGAATCAATCGAACGATGCTCAAGGCATCCGAATCCCATGCAATCCGTAGCTCGTCTCTTGTAAACTTGGGTGCCGACGTGGCGCCCAATTCATCTTGAGGATAAGGCCGTAGCGTTCCCATTGTGATAGCGGGAAGGGAATCGATTAACAAATCCCGACCCGTAATGGCTAAAATCTCGGTCAATCGACCAAGGTCCATATCACCCTCTATCGACACTTCACGTCTAGCATACACTTTACCCGTGTCTACCCCTGAGTCCATCGCCATGAGGCTGACGCCGGTACGGAGATCCCCTGTTCGTATGGCCCAGGCAATGGGATTAGGACCCCGCCAACGGGGTAAGAGCGAAGCATGAACATTAAGGGCAGCAATTCGAGGCAATGCTAAGGCCCAAGGAGCTAAAATCTTACCGTAAGCTGCGGTTACCACAAAGTCGGGTTCGAACGCCTCCCACTCGGCACGCATATCTTTAAGTGTTTTCGGTCGATCGAGGTCGACGCCATGCTCCTCAGCCCAGCGGGAAACAGGAGACGCCACCACACGATAACCGCGACCAACCGGGGCGTCAGGCTGACTTACCACGCGAAGGATAACATCCGTCATGGCAGCCAAGCCATCCAAAACCACGGCCCCGTATTCGGGAGTACCCATAAATAAGATCCGTAGAGACATGCTAGTCCAACACCACCTCGTTACGCTGAGCCACTTCTTCATCACTAAGAATCCGCAATGCTCGATCCGTAAATAGGATCCCATCCAAATGGTCTATTTCATGCTGTAAACACCTAGCCAAGAGACCTTCGGCATCTATCCACACCCGATGGCCATTACGGTCGAGACCCGTAACGCGGATGGTCGCATACCGTTGCACTTCACCTACCACATCAGGGATGGAAAGACACGCCTCCATACCCAGTTGACTTCCCGAAGCACTCACGAGCTCGGGGTTTACTAACGACAGTAAACCATCACCCACATCCACCACGATAAGACGCTTTGAGATCCCCACTTGGGGGGCAGCTAAACCCACACCAGATTCCTGGTACATGATTTTGGCCATTTCATCGAGTAGGGTTTGGACCGACCCATTGACCGATTTAACCGGCTTGGCTTTCTTACGTAGTACTTGGTCACCCACCAAACAAATTTGCAGCATGACACGTCGACTCCTTCAAAAACTACAACATCATGTATGGATCCGTAGTAAGACGTACGTCTGGGTATTGATCACGTACCCCGGCCAACAGATGGGCCGTGGCACTTTTACTAGCCACCTCAACTTTAACTAATATATGATACCGGAAATGGTTCCTAATTTTCAATAAGGGTGCTGGGGTTGGCCCCATCACTTGAGCCCCGACCTCACCCAGAATTTCCGTCAAATAGGCTGCCACTTCCCCAGCCCGGCCCGCGGCCCGTTCCATGTTTAGGTCGTCGACTTCCAAAAGCCAGAGTGCACCGTAAGGGGGGTAGCTTAGTTCCTGACGCAAAGGAAGTTCCTCTTCAAAAAAGCAATCCACATCCTGGCTCACGGCTTGTTGAATCGCGTAGTGCTCGGGGTTATACGTCTGGACCACGACGCGACCGGCCACCTCCCCCCGACCCGCCCTGCCCCCTGCCTGTACCAACAACTGAAAAGTTCTCTCGCCGGATCGGAAATCCGGAAAATGAAGCGACATGTCCGCCGCGACAATGCCTACCACCGTCACCCGGGGAAAATCCATGCCCTTGGCAATCATTTGGGTACCGACCAATACATCCGCCCCACCGGTTAGAAATGTTTGATAAAGTTTTTCATAACTGTCTCGCGTCTTTAGGGTATCACGGTCGGCACGCACCACCCGAGCTTCAGGCCACCTCTTTTCTACTTCGGCAACCACACGTTCCGTACCCGCACCGAAATGACGAATTTTTGGGCTCTGGCATTTTGGGCAGACTGCGGGAGCAGATCCCGTGTAATCGCAGTAGTGGCACAGCAACCGATCGTGATCCTGATGATAGGTTAGGGTCACCGCACAATGAGGGCAGTCTAACGTTTGACCACAGGCTCGGCAGAGGATAAACGTCGAAAAGCCTCGCCGATTCAAAAAAAGTAGTACCTGATGACCATGGGCCAAAGCCTCATCAATGGCATCCAGTAAGGTTTGACTAAAAATCCCTCGATTGCCTCCTTCAAGTTCCTCACGCATGTCGACTATCTGCACCTCAGGTAGACGTCGGTCCAACACGCGACTCGGCAATCGCAACCATCCAAATTGGCCTTGCCGTGCTGCCCAACCCGATTCGAGACTCGGCGTGGCTGATCCGACAATCACCGTGGCGCCAATGTGTTCCGCGCGCCATAGCGCGACCTCTCGGGCATGGTAACTCGGATGTTCTTCTTGCTTGTAAGTGGCTTCCTGTTCTTCGTCCAGGACGACCAGGCGTAGTCGAGCAAACGGCAAAAACACCCCAGATCGTGCGGCGATAACCACGGCGGGCACCGGTTGGCGAATATTAAACCAAATGCGCACCCGTTGGCCATCCGAGAGCCCGGAGTGCCAAACATAGACCCCGTGCGAAAAGCGCTCGGTAAAGCGTTGTAATGTCTGGGGTGTCAGAGCAATCTCCGGGATCAGAACAAGTACCTGGCCACCGTCGCGCAAAACCTTCTCAATGACATCTAAATAGACTTCGGTCTTTCCCGACCCCGTGACACCCTCGAGGAGCCACCGATTTTGGGTTCCCGCAAGGATCTCTTCGACGACCGCCACCTGGTCCGGATTCAGAGGATAGCGCCTGGCGTTGAAGTGAACGGGACGCGGCCCGTCATAGTGTTCGGAGACCACGGTGCCTTCTGCTACGAGGGATCGCAACGCCGTTGCGGCCTTGTCGCCGATGGCTTGGCGGATCTCCTCAATCGTAGCCAGGGGATTTTCCGCGAGCCACCTCCACAGTGATTGTTTAGCCGAGTTGCGCCCAGCGCGATGCCCCTCAACCCGATAGTGCCATCGCGTAGCGGGAGCAACACCGCGTCGAATCCCGCGGGGAATCATGGCGCGGATAGCTTGCGGGAGGTAGCAGACGTAGTACTCTGCCATCCATTGAGCGAGTTCAATCATTTCGGGACCTAAGAGCGGGGTACTATCGACGGGGCCAATAATGGGCTTAAGAACACGATCCGATGACCTCTCATCAATCCGAAGAACAATCCCAATGGCTTTTGCGGAGCCCAAAGGTACCCGGACCCGAGACCCTACCTCAACACCTCGTACGGATAGGGGCAATTCGTAGGATAGAGTCCGGTCCAATCCCCGAACAACTCGGTCTATGACCACTTCTGCAATTTTCATAAACCGTCCCCCGAGTGCCCATCGCCCTCAAAAACCTGGACTTCCTCACCCATTGCGCTCACGGTAAATCGTGCCGATGTGATCCCATATTAAGGGCACCGCTTCCTCTTTCGTGCGCACGCTTAGGGTTTGACTCCCCCCGACCCGACTCACAAGTTCGGCGGCATAGGAACGGTCTCCAAACCCTTCCGATCGTCCTACGGGGTTAGCTACCACTAGATCTAAGTGTTTTTTGGTCAGTTTGCGAGAGGCCGACTCGACAACTTCATCGGTCTCGGCTGCGAAGCCCACCAAGATTTTTTGCCCCTGATAGCGATCGCCTATTTCTTGAAGAATATCGGGATTTAGCTCCATTGACCATGACCGACCGAGCGTTTCTTTATGCAGTTTGTGCGTGGCCGTCCCTCCCGGCTTAAAGTCAGACACGGCGGCACTCGACACATAAATCTCCGCGTCATCGATGTGGTCCCACACCGCTTGACGCATATCGTCGGCACTTACCACGGCAATCCGTTTAACGGCATCGGGCAAGGGGCCAAACTGGTCGGCACGGGGGCCGTGCACATAGGTGACACTGGCTCCCCGATAGGCTGCTTCTTGGGCGAGTAAAAATCCCATGCGTCCGGTTGACGGATTAGTAAGAGCCCGGACAGGATCAAAATGTTCCCAGGTCGACCCGCCGGTAATTAGGATGCGCCGACCTACGAAGTCCCGAGAATGCACGTGCTCAATTTCGCCGACCAAAATTTCGAGGTCAATAAGACGTCCCACCCCCTCGGATCCTGATGCTAGGTGACCCGCCACCGGGCCGCAAACCCGTACTCCATCCTGTTTGAGTACATCGCAATGAGCCTGAGTTCGCGGATGCGCCCACATTCGAGGCTCCATTGCGGGCGCCACCACCACCGGCCCCGTAAAACTCAGATACGTTAAACATAACAAGTCCGAAGCCTGTCCACCCGCCAGACGAGACAACACTCCAAGGGTAGCGGGAACCACCGCCATTGCGTCCGCCCACTTGGCCAACTGCACATGTGAAATCGGCCCCATCGGTTGATCTGAGGTTTCTATCCCGACCGTGCGTTGGGTCAAAGCCTCAAACGTTAAGGGAGCGATAAACTGAGTCGCGCCTGGGGTCAGTAATACTTGAACCTGATGTCCGCGTTGTACCAATGTCGAAACCAAAGCGGCTGCTTTATAGGCAGCCACTCCCCCACTGACGCCAACGATAATACGCATACTACTTGATTCCGACAGGCGGCACTTCAATCTGGATCATTCCGTGATCAATCTCTTCTAGTGCAATCGTTACGGGTTTAGTATGAACCACATCCAACAAGGGCTGATGTCCATCCATAATGGCGCGCGCTCTACGTGCCGACGCTACGACTAATGCGTACTTACTCTCCACTTGATCCGTTAATTCCTGTAAGCTTAAGCGGCGTCCCATTGATTACTCATTCTCCTCTTCGTCGTCGTCAAGTTCTGATGAGGGGGCCTCACGATTGCTCAGGCGATTTGCCACGGTTTCGGGTTGCACTGCCGATAATATCACGTGGTCACTATCCGTGATAATAACCGCACGCGTCCGCCGTCCGTAGGTCGCATCAATTAATACCCCTTGGTCTCGAGCTTCTGTAATAATTCGCTTTATCGGAGCCGAATCCGGACTCACAATCGCCACGATTCGGTTAGCTGACACAATGTTACCGAATCCAATATTAACCAGTTTTATGTCCAATCTCTTCAAAAGCCCCCCAACATTCGCTATGGTTCCGTCTTCCGTTACGGTCTAGTGGTCCTATGATACGGGAGGTAACAACCCGCTGTCAATTTCATGCATAAGGCACCGGTACCTCTCCTTTTTTGTGGTGACTCCGTGATAGAATGGCCAAGGTCTTCTTGGATGTCCCCCAACACCAAGACGACGGGACTCACCAGGGACGACCGCATTTCAATGCCCCGATTCTAGACT
>JAJYPK010000156.1 GCA_021795465.1 Bacillota bacterium | reverse complement strand
ATCCATGGCCGGCAAGAGGTTACTAGAGGTCGCTGCCACCACGGCAGTCGGTGTTCCGAGAAGTCCCAGTCCGGGCAATACCGCGGCCAGCGCCAACCCGGCAACTTTCTTTACAATCATCATACACGAACCCTCCTGAATTTTTTGATAGAGGTGCGATATCCCAAGGGAACCGAGAAACCCCTTTGACCGGTTAGTGTGGTTACACACCATGGCGAACCGGGCCCCGCAGGACCCGGTTCGTTGCCAAAGGTCGTACTGTATTTAGAACGTGCCGCTCACACTACCGCCGTCGATGGTGATTTGCGCCACATCGGTGGTCACGATTCTCGGCGCGGCACTGACACTTAGGGTGTACTCGCCAGGCGATCCACTCACTGGAACCAATTTCACAGTGTGATTCTTCGATGGCCAAAATATCTCAGGTGAGGCACTACTGTCGATGACCGACGCGTCGTTACTCGTGAGACCAGTAATCGGGTTGCCGAACTGGTCCATCACATTGACGTTCCACGAATACCAGTTTTTGTAGTAACGCGCCACGCCGTTGTTAGTGCCAGCAAACGTCACCGTGGCGGCTTGAGCATAGGTCGCAGACACCGTGACCGGCCCACTTTGGCTGGCTACAAGCCAGACTTCAGTGCCGTTTTGCCCGCCAGCAATGCTGACCTGCGTAACCGGGGTGCCCGAAGCATTTTCAAACGCCGCACCGGGATTGCCACCGGTTGAGAGGTTAACGGTTACCCCACCACTCGGCGCGTTGACGATGTTGCCGGTTGCATCCGTCACATGGACCCAAACCGGAATCGGTGAGTTATTCGTGGCCTGAATCGTCCCAGTATTGCCGACCCCGGTGTTGGTTGAAGTCACCATATTTAGTGCGTTCGGTACGTCTTGGGACACTTCACCGCCGTTGGCGAAGAGGCCCACCCCGGCGGCACTGTTCGCCGCGATGGTCAGTTGGGCGGTTACCGGTGCCACGGCAGAGTTGGAGGCATCCCAAACGGTAACCGTGTAGGTCCCCGCCATGTTGGAAACAACCGGCACGAGACTGTTCTTACCACTGTAATCTACGGTGCCATTGGCCCCGGGGTAGAAGGGGTTGGTACTGGTGATGCTGTATCCCAACGTGTCACCGATGTGTAGAATCGGTGCTCCCGACGCGCGCTCTTCGGTGACCAGTACCCCGGGATAGGAGCCTGAGTTCGCCGCGGTCCCCGCAACATAGCCGGAGTTCACGGTGCTTGCCGTCAATTTAGATACCAGGTTGTTCGTTTCGCGAATGGAGGCCGATGCTGCGGTCGTTTGATGGAGACTGGCACCTTGCGGCAAGACCACCGTCACATTCACATGACCGTCGTCGCCCATCGCTAGGGCCAGTGCATTGACCGAAGCCGCCCCTGATCCATTGACATAGACGGTCTGTTGCGAGGCGCTCCCGGTGCCCCCGCTTAATTGCAGGTCGGCCGCCCGGGTGTCGGTAAACGTCAGAGCGGTGCCGTTGGCTGCGGCGACGGCGTTGCCTAACACGTCTTCAATCTGACCCGTGATAGTGAGTGATGGGTTGTTCGGGGTCACGTCGAGGATATTTGCACCACCCGTGGACGTGCTCGACGGGGGGTTTACCCCCACCTGCCAGCGAACCCCTGTGGTAATGGTGACCGGTACCACCAGAGTCTGCATCAGGCCCTCGGAGATGGTGACGTCATAGGTGCCCGCCGCCAGGCCGTTCCCGTTGTAGGTAAGGGTCACTCCGTACGATCCGGTGCTGGCGGTGCCTTGAATACTGGCCGACAGGTCCGCAACGCCTTGCCCGCCAGCCGTGGTGACGTTTACTGAGGGCATCTGCGCCCCGACACTAATCCCATTTTGATCGACCGCTTGAATCCCGAAGGTCGTTGAGGTCGTACTACCAGCGGCGGTCCAAATGTTTTGCGACTCGCTGAGGTTTTTTTGCGCATAGCTATCGGCTGCCACTTGGTCTGCCGTGTAACTGAGACTAGAGGGCCCTTGCCAACTCGCCGGATTTTCTGGCGGGACCAGTTGGATCTGGACCGGTGCCGCGAGTTGGAGTCCGTTGGTGGCATTCGAAATCGATACCGTAATGGTACCGGTTTGACCGGGATTGGGCACCAACAGCAGGCTATCCAAGGGGAGGTTGTACGCATCGATGGGCATCGTCATCGAGCTAAGGTTCGTCTCTTTGGTGCCGTTGGCGTTAATATAGGTCAGCGTAGCGGGCCCGGAGACCGAAACCATCGCGGTTCCTCCGTCCCCAATGCCCGTGCTGCCGTTCATGGGCACTTGATTTTGGTCGGCCACCACGGGTGCAATATTAAGCGACCCAGACTGGTTAGTAATGGCGCTTATCGCCGATAGCGGGGTCAGCACCGTACCAGAACCACCGCTCTCCGCGACGGCTGCCATAATGTCGTACGTGGGTTGGGGAGCAACCAGCTTGATTGCAGCGGCGTTATTGGTCTCAAGACTCATGTGGGGGAGAATCGGCACCACGCTGGCGGTGTCTCCGACAAATCCGGTAGGGATACCACCAGTTACGTTATTACTGGGCATTATCTCGGCGAGGTTGATGGAAGCGACGCCATTCTTGGCCGTGAACCAATAGGGATTGGCCGCCGTGTTATTGGCCGTGTTCTGGTTTGTCGCGCCAGTTGGGAGAATGCTCATGGATGCGGCACCATTAACGAATTGGTTTGGATTCACCACCACGCCGACGGGTCCGTTGTAGTTGCCTACGATGTTCCCGTTTTTATCGACGACGGTTGCGGTAACGGTCTCCGTGGCAGCCCCATCTGCCGCCATGGTCGACGAACTCGGAGAAAGCGTGACGCCAGCTGCCTGGGCATAGACGGTCTCCCAGGTCTGCTTAAACAGAGCAAATTGGGCATCTTGGGGGGCATTGAGGTCTTTGGCGTAGACCGCAATGTTATACTTCCCTGACGCTGGCGGGTGGAACGAATAGGTGGTGGAGGTTGTGTAATTGCCATTGGCTTTCCAGTTAAATCCACCGTTCCCATTCGGAGTGCCAATCCAGTACTGGTAGACGGGATCGGTGAGATAGGTTGAATTAGCGGTGATCGTTACCGTACTGTTCGGGGCTACGTCGTTGGCGTTGGTCGAAATCGCCAACGTGCTGTCGACGTTTACGAACTGGTTAGACATGGTGCTTTCTGAGTTTACCGACGTTGTTTGCCCTTTATCCTTGGAATACACGACCACTTCGTAGCTGCCTTTTTGAAGGGCTGGGAGTGAAAAGGTGTTGCTCTGTGACCATGTCGTGCCATGCCAGTTCCCATTGACCCCTTGATACCAAAACTGGTACATCGGAGACCCTGATCCATTTTGCGTTGCGGTAGCCGTAAATGAGACCGTATTCCCTACCGCGACGGCGCCTTGCTCGGCACCCAGCTTGACGCTGGTGACCGTGGGTGCAGTGGCCGCTAGGGCGGACCCAACCGGGAGTAGTGACATGAGGAGCATCGAAGAACTCATGACGATGCCACTCGCTAACTTTAAGGCGTGTGATTTTTGCATCGACTATATTGAACCTCCTTAGGAGTCTTTACTAATGTTTTTTGGTTCGCCTCTAAACCTTGCAAGAATAGGGGTTTGTGTGTTAGACCTTCGCTTCCTTAGCCTTAATCGGGCTCTTTTGGGGAAGTATGGGCCGTGGGAATCTCATGGTTCACTCGGTCGAGGTAATCCTCGATCGCCGCATTCACGATAGAGACTTGACTCTGACCAGACTCGAAAGAATGCTTCATCAAGCGTTCTTTCAACTCTGGAACCAAGCGCACTTGGAATGACACGTAGGCACGAGATCTCCCGAAAAAATTCGCCATGACGTACCACCTCTCACCTCCTGTAACCAGAGCCGGGACCGGAAATCCAAACATGGGTGGACCCGATCGACGTCCCTGCATCCGAGGTTCGTTTCAGATCCCAAAACGAAGTGGCATCTAAGATGTCGGCTGACCTCACGGATGAACGATACCAACCTCATATACCCAATTCTGTATTATTTTGGGAATTCCTGCTAGGTTTTGCCTTTTTTTAAAATTTTTTTCTCAAATGAACTACCTAGGATCGCGACGGCGGCCAAACCCTTCGCCAATCACACTTTTTGAATTTATGCGGCGTCAAACGCCCGATGCATGCCCCTTAAAAAGATTTATCTCGGTCACCGGCACGTACCTAATCATGACCTCGCAACCGGACTAGGCGGTCATACGACCGCCAAATCGATTCCTGGGAATTGGTCTCTGCAGGTCCGGTTCGAGTGGCGGTTACGTGATTTGTCACGCCAAACCGTTACGGCATTGACCTTGATGCCCAAGTCATTGAGAATGAATTATCCAAAACGCACTCCCAGGAGGGATCTATGGTCACAATAGAAGATTGCCTGCGACTTCCCGAATTTCGAGACGCTCAATTGATTGCCGGACCTAGAGGGATTTTGCGGGTCGTGCGTTTGGCTCATGTCATTGACGAGCCCGACCCCGCGTTATGGGCAGCCCCGGAGGTTCTGGTACTGACTACTGGCCATAACCTACCTAAGAACGGTGAGTATTGGCAGAGGCTTATCCCCGATCTGGTGCAAAAGAACGTCGCGGCCTTAGTCATTGCGATGGGCCGATATCTCACCGAAATTCCCGCATCAGGGATCGCCGCCGCCAACACGCTACAGTTCCCCCTGATTGCCATCCCCTGGTCGCTTCCGTTTGTTACCATTTCAGAAGCTATCCATCGCGCAATTGTTGATGACAATCAGGAGACTTGGAGCCGTATCGCCGAGTTGCAAATTCGTGTCACCGAGTCTGCCATTCGTAGTACATCGCTCGAAGATCTTCTCGGAACTTTTTCGCAATTCATTGGCCGCGACGTAGAACTTATCGAAAAATCCCTCACCGGGTATGCACATCTCTACTCTTTGGCGTCTCCCGAACTAAAGGGGTGGCATCTCGGTATCCGGCCTCCCCGATTACCATCCCCGGACGAAGTACTCGCCCGGCAAATGGCCGGCGTATTGGCAGTTTACCTGCTCCAGCAAAAACTTACCCGCCAGACCGAATTCGAAATTCAAGCCGCTTTGGCGGACCGCATCCTAGAGGGGCATTGGGACGATACTCCGCTCTATCGACAACGGATGCGCCTTTGGGGAATGCGCCCCGACTCTTCACATCGGGTGATCCTCTTATCATTGCCGGACCCGTTGGGCACGGATGGCGATCCTAAACTCGACCTCGACACGGCACGCCAGATGGCGGTCAGCGCCTGGACACGTACGGGGGTGCTTATTACCATAAACCCACAGGGCCTGGTCTTGGTGGTGGACAACCCAGATCGCCCCTTCGCATCGCCCGCTGCGCACCTCTCCGATTTCTTTGCTTATTTTCCCCACAGTGCCGGGATCATGAGCGGCCCACTTGCGTTAGGAGACATTCCGGGAGTCTATCGCACTATGGCCAAAATGTTACCCCTGTTGCCGCCGGGCCAACTCCATAACCACAGTGACGCGCTGTTCCCCGCGATCATCGCGGAGTTACCCGATGACTTAATGAGGGCTTTTGTCCAAGGGACCTGGGGCCGTCTCACCGACACGGTGCTGTTCAAAACATTGGAAGCCCTCGTAGCCGCAGGTGGTCGCCGCAAGGAGACTGCGGAAGATCTAGCCGTGCATCGTAACACTGTGAGTAATCGGATAACGCAAATCGAAGCACTGTTAGGGCAATCGCTTAGCCCTTCTTTGTTAAGCCAACTAGACCTTGCTCATCGATGGCTCTTAGTTCATCCCTCGCTCCTGTAAATCTAGAAGTGTCCCATGACTTAATGCGGTGATTGGCACTGGTCCATGCAGGAGTTTTACCGGCCGATAGCTAATAGGTAACCCATGAGGATGAAGTGTTAGCCCATGGGGATTGGGGGCGACCCAATCCTAGCTCGGATATAGAGGACTATGAAAGCTCGCCGGGGACTGGGTCGCCGTAACCACCTGGCACCATACCTTTGCAGGAGGAATAAAGCCATGCACCTTCAGCCCCACGAAATTCCCTTTAGCATTACTTTGGATTCCTCTCAAACTGGCACCATCATCACCTTGCCGTTTTCGCTCCCTCCAACGGCGGTGCGTCTCGATTGGAAACTCATTCAAGGGCCGAAGGCGCCCTACGTTATCGACTTGGGCCTAAAAGATTCGGCTCGGATTCGAGGTTGGAGCGGTGGCACTCGGACCGAGGCCACTCTATCCCTGAGCCAGGCAACCCCGGGATATCTTGCCGGTGGTTTTCCGGGCGGCCCCTGGGGTCTCTTGGTCGGGTTGTACCGCCTACCTCTTGGACCGACAACCATTCGCATTATAGTAACCTGGTACGAATTTATCCCCCAGCGGCTACGAGGCGATCTACACACGCATACCGTACATAGCGATGGGGTCTGGACCATTGATCAACTCTTCGAGGAAGCCGCCTCCATCGGGCTGGACTTTGTTGCGACCACCGATCACAACACGGCCAGTCAGAATCTTGGCGTCTCGCGAGACCCGGCCACCTCCATCATTCAGATCCCCGGAATGGAATGGACCACCTATCACGGACATGCCAGTATTCTCGGTCTCGAGGACCCCTTGGCGGATTGGCGGGTGAACGATGCCCAAGAGATGGGCCAACGCCTGGCAGAGCTCAAGCAAAACGGAGCGATTGTCTCCGTCAACCACCCGTTTGACGAATTCCAACCGGGCCTCACCTGGAACTGGGGTGATCGCGGTTTGGGCTTTATGGAGGTATGGAACGGCCCATGGCGTCCCGCTAACCAGAGAGCTCTTGACCATTGGCAGCAGCGGCTCAGTGATGGTGCCCAGGTAGTGGCCTTAGGCGGCAGTGACACGCACGGCCCGAGTGACATCGTCCATTTGGGAGAGCCCACCAACTGGGTCTGGACCGATTCGCCCACCACGGCGGGATTGTTGCAAGGCATCTCCCAAGGGCATTTGTACATCACCCGAGATGCCGGAGGCCCTGAACTCTCAATGCAATCCGGACCATTTCAGATGGGTGACCGCACCACGACCCCAAACCCAGACATTGCCATAGAGCTCGATGGGATAGAGATCGGGGATCGAATACGACTCATTAGCGACCAGGGGGCTGAATACGAAGCGTCGGCCAAAACCGAAAACTGGTCCCTAACCCACCAAGCGCGGGGACGGCGTTTTATCAGGCTCGAGGTCCATCGCTACAGTGCACTCTGGGACTACTGGATGCCCCTTTTAATTGGTAACCCCATTTATTTTGGAGGGGGGCCTACATCGTGAAGAGGTCTTATGATTTTTGGATCGCATGCTTTGCCACCTGGTCCGTCAAGAAAACGGTGCCCATCGAGGATTTTTCTATCGTGTACCATACCGAAACTGGAACCGTAAAAGACTCCATCCCGGACCGATGGACCGAGCCGGGGACTTCTTTCAGAACGCTTCGGACGACGACGATAGTCCCCTTCGATAACGCATCATTACGCTTTGACCTCACCGGGGAGACATTGGTGCGCATTGATGGACGCCCTTTTTATGGTGTCAATCCCTATCACCGAGCATGTCACATCCCCGCTGCCTCTGGGACCTCACTCGAATTGACGTTAGAGCAAGTCACCACGGGACTTATGGGTACCCAAGAAGCCAATCCTGGGGTTCGTCAAGTGGCCTGGGTCGAGATAGATTCCCATGCAGAATCCTGTTATTGGGACCTTAAGGTCCTGGTCGAATGGGGCCAGAGTCCCGAGACGCCCCGCCATTTGGCCGAATGGCTGTGGCGAACCCTCGATCAGATCCTTCAGCCGCTTTATGCTGCCGCCCCAGACGCGCCGGCCATTCGTGCCTACACGGAGCGATTAGGCCGCGATG
>JAJYPK010000155.1 GCA_021795465.1 Bacillota bacterium | reverse complement strand
ACCCTGATTTAGGGTCCTAAGAGGCGACGATTGCCCGCTCAAGTCCAGAAAGCGGTTGGGAAATCGTTAACGAAGCTGCGAGGGGGGAGTTGTCGGATTAAACCTCTGGTCACGCACCCAGAATTGTTCGAGGTGAGGGTACTGTCAGGGATTCGGATGATCGTGGAGGTTGTCGGAGAGGGGCTGATTGTGCGCAGCGTGGGCAATCATGGATCGATATTGAGGTGGCCTTAAAAAAGCAGAAAAGGGGAAAATTGTCATGACGACGCGAGACGAATCAGCATGGGAGCAGGCTCGACGGGAAACCGACGCATTGAGGCAGATGCCGTTGGCAGTGGTCATTCAGAGCCTGTGGCCAGGCGCGACAGCGGAGAAACAAGGGGACTCTACGTATTGGCTATCCCTGAGGCAAAAATCGAGATCAAGCCCGATAGCCGCTGTAGTGATCTCTATCACATTTGGTCCGGTCCTCATGCCAAGCCCGGCGGCATGGGTGCTTTTAACTTCTTACGCGATGTCGGGGTGCACGTAAATTTCGACGAGGCCAAACGATAGCTCAAGCAGCTGGATCCGTCACGGGTAGCACAAGCCGTTCAAGTGCGTAAGGTGTCTCAAACCCAGTCCGCCCACTTGGCGGGGGGAAATACTTGCCACAATGTGTTGTTTCTGCGCCTCCAGCGCCAGCGCCGAAGGTGTCCAATGCGCGAGGGGGACACCATAATCTTCCGGTTTGTCGCAGGCGAGTTTGATGATGTGGGCAACCTGTTCCGGGGTAAACGTGCAGGGTTTCCCCGGCCGATAGGCATCCTGCAACACCGATGTGTCGTACGCGTTCAGGGCCCAGGGTTTTTCCGCTTCGTGGTGATCCATGTCCACTGCGATTCGCGCCCAACGATTCCGCCACTGTTTGACCGTATTCCGGTCCCCCCCGTTTGGCGCGCAATGCCTTGATTGCTCAGGCCTTCGGCGGCCAGCAAGACGATGGTGGCGCGTTGTTGCAAATGCAGCGCCGAATGCGTCCCTTTTTTGAACCCTTCCAAGATGTTCCTGACTTTTTCACTCAATTGAATCCTGGCCGCCCGCATAATCACGGATCATCGCTTCCTTTCTATTCTCGCAGCTTTGACTGCAAGCATGGCTCATTCTCAAAGTGTGGGATCGAGGCTGAATATTAGAAGATGTTTCCATTATGCGGCTATCCTTCGAGGTCCCCCATGGCGAGCACTTTTTTTATCATGGGCTCTACCGCAAGAGGACATCGTTCTGGGTGGGTACAATAAAATTTGAGACACGATGATAATATGATACTGTGTGGTGATACTATAAAGGTATGAACTCTCAACAGCAACGAATCTTAGAGAAGATATTTGATGACCCTGTGATGTCGAACATTTTGTGGGCAGATGTGGAATCGTTGTTACGGGCTTGTGGTGCCGAAGTAACCGAAGGGCAAGGCCCTCGCATTCGCGTAGCGTTGAATGGAGTGCGAGCGGTTTTTCATCGGCCGCATCCGCGACCGGAGACGGACAAAGGAGCCATCAAATCCATGAGAAGATTTCTAACGGAAGCAGGGGTGACACCGGATGATGCAGTATAAAGGATATCTTGCCAGGGTTGAGTTTGATGATGAAGGGGACGTACTCCATGGTGAAGTGCTGAACACGCGGGATGTCATTACTTTTCAAGGGCAATCCGTCCAAGACCTGCACCAAGCGTTTCGTGAATCCGTCGAGGACTACTTGGCATTTTGCGCACAACGTGGAGAGACCCCGGCCCCCCCTTATTCCGGGAAATTCGTGGTTCGACTCAGTCCCGATCAACATCGCCTCGTAGCGCTCGCTGCCAAACAGGCAGACAAAAGTTTAAATGCGTGGGTCGCCGAACGTATCAGTCAGGACGCGAAACGGGAATTAGACCAGCGCGCATGAAAGAGATGCCTCGGTACCGGTAATGAGGTAGGCTGGGTTTAGACTTGGTTCGTCCCGAAACGGCTGGCGCCCCATCGGGACGTGCGTCGAACTAGGGCATTGGCACCGTCTCGTTACGCAGAGACCGTGCCGGGAAGGCCGAACGAGGGAAGGGTGTGGGGGAGGTCGGGCGTCCCTTGATTGTAGACAACTTGCTCCGGAGGCAACTCAACCTGATGGAGTAGGCCCGGTTGATTCAGTGGTTGAAGAAGGAGTATGACGTAAAACGGGGAAACAACCAGGTGGGAGAGAGGATCGGTCAAAATGGCCGAAGGAAACGGCCAAACGTCTCAATCGCAACGCCCTCCGAACTCATCAAAGAGGCGTTAGCGATGCACATCAGCGACATCATGGATGAGCGTCTAAGTGCTAATCAGATCGTGTTGGAAAAAATCTGTTAGTGGGGATGGGGGGCCATAGGTATGGGGATGTCTGTGCGGACCGAGAATTTTAGCTAGTCTTCTGTTGGCCCATCGGGACGCGTGGCATATCGAAGACACGTTTCGTGATATGAAACGGCCCTCGTGGCTCCACTGGCAACCTCAATTTCATTGGACTGATGACAAGATCCGCGTCCACGCCTGTCGTCACGCCTTCGGCTACCTGTTGGACTTGATGATGCACGTCTTCCACGAGTCCAGTTGGCAAATCCCATCGCCAGAAATGTAACCTGACCAATGGCATCGATTGTAGAGACGCGCCGAGAGAGAGCCTGTCGGGATCGCTTTCGGATGGCCTCCGGGACCAACTGGGACGGATCATCGCCAACCACGAAGAGCGCATTACTCTGTTAGAACGGCCACGGATGTCCTAGGCAGAAGGGGGAAGATTTTCATTTAGTCCGACTTCTCCCCAACCAGCAGCCCGGATCGCGAAAGTTGTCTTAGGGGATACTAAACGGATGCCAAACCGCGTGAAAGAATCCTACGCTGTCGAACCCCGCAAGCTAAAATCCGGGCGCTGGAAAGGGAGCGAGCGCGTCCCACCCATTTTTCATTCATGGGGGTGCCCCGAATCCAGGGCATGGACGTCTCAATAGCCAAGAAGGGTTTGATACCACCACCGCGTTAGGGATGTTGCTATTGAACTTATTGGCCAGCTTGGCCGAGTTTGAATTAGAGCTCATCCGCGAACGAGTTACCGCCGGGATGGAACGGGCTCGGAAGGAAGGGAAGTCCATTGGACGGCCTAAAGGGATTGATCCGCAGAAGCAAGCCCGCATGGTCCAAGTTCTTCCCCTTCTGCGTTCTGGTAGCATGTCCTGGCGTCACGCGGTCTATAATCCGGAGTGGCATTGAGTACGTTGCAACGGTATGCCCACCAACAGAGGTCCGCCGGAGAGTCGGAGTTTGCATAATTTCGTGTTGCACGGTATATTGTAAGCAAGAATCGCCCCTGTGGGAGCAGGAGCGGCCAGCGAGGGACTATCGATCTTTTGATCGATAGTGACGCCACCAGATGTACAGCGCTGTCGCGGGTAGCGAGATCGACACTGTGATCGTCAGGTGCATTTGCCCTTCACCTCCTTTCTTGGAGGTATCCAGAGGGCAAACCCTCATCACCATTATAGCCCGTCTCTTCGTGAGACGGGCTATTCGTTTGTCGCTAGCGTGTACCGAAAAACGGGAGGCTCCATGCGGGTTTGCGACCCCTAGTTTTTATCATGGACTGTACCGCTAAAAGAGGTCGTTTGGAGTACAAGAAACCCTAAGGGTTACCCATGGTAAGACCTGTCGTTGGGACCTAGAGGTAGTGTTATCGTAAATTCTTGCCATTTACGCAAGGCATGCGAGTTATACTTATGTCCATTAGTCGTCAGATCGCTTGAAAGCAAAACTCCATGACTATTTATTATTAATAGGAGGACATTACGTGCATCCTTATTCGTCTCATACTGTGAACAAATCAGTTTTCAGGAGGAACCGCAAACTAAATCCTCAAGTTGCGTTGGTTGGGGCCATTCTCATATTTTGTACCTTCCAGATACTGGTTTCCGTCCATAAGTTTTATAATCTCGAAGCGTCCACGATGGACATGGGTGCTTTTGAACAAGAGTTTTGGAAAATATCTCACGGGGATTGGTGGGCGTTTTCGACGGTCTTCCAAACACCCGCTTTTGCTGCCGATGGTTCTGTTTTAATCTATCCTCTCGCTTATGGATTCCGGTTTCTTGGAGGAGTTATTTTTCTTTTTATCATACAAGCTCTCGGAACAGGATTGGCATCCTGGGGTATTTACCGAGCAGCTATTCTCAATACACTGTCCGAATGGCAGGCGAGCGCCATTGCCGTGATCTTTCTCCTCTATCCTGCCATCATTGGCGGCAGTCAATTTGATTTCCATCCCGATTTTATTGCTTTGCCCTTTATCGTGTGGGCCTACGTGTCTTACATGTCTGATAGAAAAAGTTTATATTATGTCTTTCTCTTACTTGCGGCCCTTTCCAAAAACGTGGCCCTTATTTCTATTGGTGGATGGGCCATTGGACTGATCGTGTGGAAACGCCAGAGACGCGACGGCCTGATTGCGTTATTTTCCAGTCTCGTATTCTTTTTTGTGGAGATGGACTGGATTATTCCGAAGTATTTCAATGGTGGCACCGAAAAGATTGACATGGGTCTGTACGGCTATTTAGGCCATAGCTTTACTGGCATCCTTATCGGAACCATCATGCACTTTCCTTTAGTTGTTCACCATCTTTTGCAAGAAGGTCCCTATGCGCTTTGGATATTTGGACCCGTCTTAGCCCTGTCCTTGTTCGGTTCAATGAGCGTGCCGGCCATGCTCTCGTTGTTTTTTCTCAATGCCCTTTCGGCATTTCCAGCGCAGCAGGCAGTTAACGACCAATATCAGGTGATTTTGTCTGGGTGGGTCTTTCTCGCCCTTATTGAGGCTTTAGCCCGATTTCACTCGAAACGGCGGTTATTCCTGTTTGGAGTCGGCTTATCCACAGGAGCTCTCGAAGTAATTTTCTTGAGTTCCGCGATTATCCCGTTATTGAACGCGACAAACTACACCAGACCCAACATCGAGAATGCCGTGCGGCGGATTCCTACCACTGATGTTGTCTGGACACAAAATCGTTTGGGAGCCTGGGCCTACCGGTTTAAAACCCTTGGCATAGACAAACAAGGAGCACCAGGAAATTTCGTTGATAGCCTCTCGTTACTCTGGAGAGAGTCAGGGACGAGCAAAGCGATTCCCACGGTTTTGTTGGCTGAGCGCCCAGTCAGTCCCTATTTTGCTGATGTCATGGCCCACGCTCTACAGGCTGGCTATCACTTGACGTTTCACCAAGGGCCCGTGTTCATATTATCCGGGTCCCAAAGATTTCCCATTCCCGCGCCGAGTTCCATTGGTCTGGGATGGCAGCCTAATGGCCGATCCTGGGTCATCCCGGCGTGGACTCAACAGATTTCACGAGGTCAGGTAAACTGGCGGGAACAAACGGTTTTCGTTCCCACAAAGTCCAGCGGCATTGTTTTTCCAGGGATCGACATGCAATTGGGGCCAGGGGTTTATCAAGTAGCAGTAAAAATTAGCCAGTCTTCATTAGCACCGACGATCCATCGTCCTCTTGGCACCCTAGTAATCGACCACCACAAGGCACTCATCCAAGCAGCAGACAGCGGGGCCCATGTAGACATCACGCTAACTCAGCCCAAACTTCTGGTGCTCACCTTGACATCGACGGGGTCTGGTGCTTTCATGATTAAGGACTTTTACGTCAAACAAATTGCGCATTGACTGGGTTTCCTGGCAGGACTTCAACGGAAATTGCCAGATAAGATGGCGCTGGGAACTGAGTAACATCGTCTTTTGAGAATCTTGTGTGAAGATAAGACCTCTTTAGCCTAAAGAGGTCCGGCAAAATCTGCATAACGTCTCAACAACCGGTTGGAGAACGGGTACTTCGGTATAATCGGTCACGAAAACGTCTGCATCCGAGCGGTCATGGGATATTTTCACGTCTCGGGTGGGTCGTCGGCGCTATCTTGATTCTTAGCCGAGTAGTCGTTTTGGTGCGAGTCCCCTATTCTACGTCAGCTCTTGGTAGGTGGGCAAACATCTCATCAGTGACCCAGTCACTCCCACTAAACATCGCCAAGGCAGACCTGCCGCCTCACCTCACGGATGTCATCATGATTCCGATCTAGGGCTGATGGCGCCGATTATGCCAGGCATTCAAGATGCCCAACTGAATGTGGCCGTGGGCCATTTACCGAGCAGTGTCAACCCCGGAGTGTCAGAATTAAGCGTATTGGCTGGCCGCCACGTCACGTGGTTTCGGAATAAAAACCGGTTGAAACCCGGTGATACCATAGTGGGGCAAGGGCGCAACCATACCTATACCTTTCACGTCACACAGTGCGGTATTGCATGTAGGGACACCGGTGTATAACAAACGCAACCTGGATTCTTACGATTGCCACAAGAGTCAAAGACAACCATTAGTGGGAGACCAGAGGGTGATAACCGCACGGCCTCCCTTCTCCAATTAACGGCACAGACCTATCTCGGCTTATGTCGCACAACTGGGTAATCGGTCACCATACGGTTTTAGCTAAAAAGGTTACTTTTTACGGGCGATCAGCACTACTTCTTCACCTGCCATGGTATCGGTCCGATGGAGATGGCCTTCTTGCGCAGCGAATCTAACAGCAGCGAACAGGTCACCTATTCGAGCCCAAAAACTGGTTTTTTTCGTAACGCTGGATAAATAGAACCACCACGCATTGAAACTTTCGGTCTGTACCCCCTCAATTTCGCAATCCACTGCGGTGGTCACCAGTCGCGATAAATTGGAGGGATTATATAAAAAAACATGACGGGGAACTTCCAGCCCGCGCCAACATTCTTTAAAATGACGACTTCCGAGACTTGTAGAATTCGGACAAATAATAATTAAACGGCCCCCGGGTTTTAACAGAGTAAAGCTTGCTCGGAGGACGTCGTCAGGAGAGGTCAAATGTTCGACGACATGCCGAAGAGTGATGACGTCGAATGACTGGGGTTCAAACAGAGACATCTGAAGATCTGAAGTCAGGACCGGAACATGAGCAATATCGCGAGCGTATGCTGCCGCCTCCGGATCCGGTTCGATACCGACGGCATTCCATCCAATGTCTAACATAAGTCGGACAAACCATCCGTTTCCTGCGCCCACATCCAGAAGTTTCGCAAGTGTCTCAGAAGGTGGTCTCAATAAGTACGCACTAAGATACTGTCCCACATGTCTTATCAGCCGGGGACGGAGGGACTGCTTTTTCGGAAAGAAGAGCCACCGAATAGGCCGCCAGTGAAACATGCGGCGTTGCACAACAAGAGAAGTCATGAGGTGTTGGAATAGGCTTGGCTTGGCCGTACTTGATTTGCCGTGCGTATGATAGCTCGAATAATATGATGCCAATTCTTCGCCTGTTGGCATCGGCCATAGCCAATAGAGACTGCACGTGCCGCAACACAGGATGTCCCAATCACCGGGATGACCATGCACCCGGTCCGGTTGGTGTTCATAAAGAATTATGCCCGCATCACCGCACAGGGCACAAAAAGAATCTCGATCACTCATCTTACATAGCTCCTTGTGGTAATTTGTGATATGAGACATCGTAGGTACTGTTCGCTTTAACTATACTGAGAAGTTCTCGTATGGCTCTGGGTAAATCCCAGAACTCCCACAACCGCTCGGTGAAGATGTTGTCGAGGGCACGACCTTTCCCGTCCATACTGATACGGACCTCCTTAGCCAAGAGAAGCGCGGTGTATTGTGGACTCGTAAAATGGCTGCCTTGGTCGTGATTCCAAATCGTGGGGACCGCGAGGGTGAGCGCCCGCTTCGCGGCCGTCAGCACAAACGAGAGTTCCAACGTTTCAGAGAGTTCCCAAGCCACTACGTAACGAGAATACCAATCGATGATGGCGACGAGATAGAGCTATCCATGACGCAAACGGAGTA
>JAJYPK010000154.1 GCA_021795465.1 Bacillota bacterium | reverse complement strand
CCCCCTACGGATTTCCCGTCCGGGCGGATGTCCCCCGCCGTGTGGCGTATTTCCCAACTGATTTGGCAGGATCTCCGGATGATTATCCAGGGCTTGGTGGATCTGACGGATTGGCGTCTCACATCACACAGTTGGACCAAAGCACTCCATGAGCGCCCCCGTAAGCGAACCCTCCAATGCGACTCGTCTGGCTTAGGTTAGCGCCTATGACTCCACTCCCTGCATCAGGCGATTCAACGGATCGATGAGATCGGTGCCACGAATCCGGCAGAGATGGGAAGGGTGGCGCTGACGCAATTCATCACGCACGCCCGCACACGGCTCCGTGCCCTGCGCGACGAGTGGGAAACCATCGCCCAAATGGCTCCCGCCCCGTTGGTGCCCGGCCTCCAGCCGGATATTCGCGCGCTTCTGCAACTCCTGCAAGAACTGGGTGACGGCCTCACGGCGCTCCCGCACTCACCCGCAGTGGGCCTGGAACACCCCGGCCCAGTACTGAGACCGTTTCCCGAACCCGCAGAGGAATCGGACCCTCCAGTGCCCGATTAAGGTCCAATCTGTGTGCGAATGTGGCACACCGCCGCCCATCGAGGCGGCCTTTTGTATTTATAGGGGGGGTACCATATGACATTCATTGACGGCAAGACGCAAGCATTACTCGACCGCTTCATCTCGACCTTCACCGTCGACGAACAGGCCGATCTGCGCACCAAAGGCACTCAATCCGAGCACTACACGCGGTTGGTCGATGCCAACTCGGGTGATGCTTTCTGGGCTAATGCCGTGGTGGCGCAGTTGCAGTCACAAAAGTAGGGTGGGGGGATTACGCCTCACGTACCTACGATATACGAGACCCCGCCCTCGTTGGAGCGCGGGGTTTTTTACTGTAGGGACCCTTAAGGGTCCGTAATAATAAGGAGGACGAATTCCATGCGCATTGCCTTGTATGCGCGGGTATCCACCCGCGATAAAGACCAAAACCCGGAGACGCAACTACTTCGTCTTCGGGATTTCGTGAAGGGTCACCCCGATTGGCACGTCACCCGGGAGTATGTCGATGTCGCCAGTGCCAACGATACCCTCCACCGCACCGAATGGAGAGTCCTTCACGACGACGCCATCAAGCATCGTTTTGACGCCGTCCTGGTCTTCAAGCTGGATCGGGCCTTTCGCAGTGTGAAGCACATGCACGACACCTTGGCCGTGTGGGATCCGTTACACATCGGATTTCTCAGTAGCCAAGAGGGATTCGACACCACCACCGCGTTAGGGCGCCTGCTCTTGAACCTCTTGGCCAGCTTGGCCGAGTTCGAATTAGAGCTCATCCGCGAGCGGGTCACCGCCGGCATGGAGCGGGCACGAAAAGAAGGCAAGGCCATTGGACGGCCGAAGATCGCGGATGATCCACAGAAAGCTCAGCGGCTCCATGAGGCAGTGGCATCCGTGCAATCGGGCACCTTAAGCTATCGCCAGGCCGCCGCCACGTATCGGGTGAGTGTGTCGAGTATTCAGCGGGGGATCAAAGAAATCGAAGAAGCACAAACAAACCAGACCACGCGCCCGGTGTTTGTCTCAGAATGAAATATAGATCGTGAATTCGCTCCAATTCCTTGCGATGTTATACAATGATTGATAAGATCACATTAACAGAGCCCACCACGCCTCTCACGTTGCGAAGCGCACCAGGGTGGGACTTTTTATATGCATGATGGGTGATGACAATGTCGAAACGGATAATCCGGGTAAATGGTCCTACGAGAAATCTGCCCGCCAGAAGAACAGTGGCATTGCTTTGTCGATGGCTTAGGGGAGCTCATAAGAGAATATGATTCTTTCGTGGACTTGGCTAAGATGGGCTTCCCGGAAATATGGAGTCCTCTTCTAAGAACAGGACGACTACCAAAATATTTGGTATAGTGACTTTCCCCCTTCGGCGATTCGTTCCCTGCGTAGGAAAGTAATGCAGAAGGAGAAAAAGTGGGTGTATCAAAAAGGGGGTCGAATTTGAGGCCCTACAACCCGCATTCTACCGTGCGCTGGCCTCCCGAAATCCCTGTGTTCACAAGGAGGTCGTTGTGATACAGGATGTGTGCTATTTTGTGGACGAATGTTTTTCCTTCGACTGCTTCAACATTTGGGCGGCATATTCTGACTATTAACCGCTAAATTTTTGTCTTAAATCGTGAATTGCCATAAATGGTCATGCGGAATCTTGGCTATACGAGCACAACCCAAAAAACCCACTATTATGAAACAATCTTGCAATCTTGAATATTAGGAATAGAATACCTATAATGCAATTAGTTAGGTATTGCGGCGGCACGCATTAAATGAGGGACCTACTTCACTAACAAGGAGGTCATCGTAATGCAATTAAGTCCCAGTATACAAGGAATTCTTGTTCGGGCAACTATGGACTCTGAATTTAGAAAGTTGTTGTGGAGTTCAGAGAATACCGTTTTCAACGATGTTACCGCCCAAGAACTCGCGTTTATCCGGGCCAACAAAGAACCCTTAGAACAAATCCTTCAAGGGCTTGAACAACGAGCGTCTAGTCTAGCTATGGCCGATTTCTGTACGACAGGACCATAAACTCGTCAGCAAACTACAAGTAGGTCATTAGATGAATACGTGTCGCCGGATATTACTAACTAGTTCGAGTTGTTGCGTTATTAAGAAATGGAGGTGAAGTCCCATGAATGATCTTCGGAATGAGTCGATTCATCTAATGCTTAACCTAAGCACAGTATGTAATTTAGCTTGTCGGTACTGCATTGTAGATGCGGGAAGAGCGTATGGTGCCCAAGAACAACTCATGTCTCAAGATACCGGACACACAACCATCGATTGGTTATTTGATACTTTCCCGTCGTCGTCTCGGTATTTAATTGGCTTCTTAGGCGGTGAGCCATTTCTTAATTTCAGCACCATGCAATCCGTTATGAAATATGCGATTGAACGAGGAAATAAGTCGGGGATATCTATTGAATTTACTGCCATAACGAATGGTACGAGAATTAACGAGGAGCGCATAAGTTTTCTCAGACAATACCCCTTTCACTTGGTATTTAGTATGGATGGTCCTCTAACAATCCATGACTCGCTTAGGATTACAGCACGGGGGAAGGGTACGCACCACATGGTTGTTAAAGCGTTCGAGAAAGCGCTTGGATGTCAGTCGTCTACGTTTTCAGTAGGTGTAAGTTGTACCTTAACTAAGGGAACGGACTCAGACGCTATATTACAGTATTTCAGAAATTTTGAAGTTGGCTCCCTAAAAATGGAATGGGTTCGCATTTCTAACGATAGTGCATTGTATCCCGATAGCACGGATATTTCGCGCTATCGGGATACGTTACTGCATAGAGCAGAGTGGTTTACCTCCTGTATGGAATCTACAGGCAGGAGCCCAGATTATACTTTTCGAAACATTGTGGCTCGTTACGCGACAAATAACACCCATAATCACCATTGTGCTGCCGCTCAAAGCATTTTTGGAATATCGACGATAGGTGACATTTACCCATGTTCATATTTTAGTGGGGATGACAACTATATCATAGGATCCGTGAGAACCGGTCTATCGGAAGATCGTGTGAAAGCGTATCTTATGCAAACCTCTGTAATGGAATATGAAGACTGTCGAACGTGTGCGGTTAGAAATATATGTTCAGGGGGTTGTCCTGTCGCACGACGCTACACTGGGAAGATCGATTGCGCTCTAACGCAATTAGAAGTAGAGGCAGGGCAAAAAACCTTTGAGAAGTTAATAAAAAATGACCCATTTTGCATCATGGCGATAGGTAACCGTGCGGCGGCCGAAGAATTACGTAATGGGTTAGTACAACTTCAACTCGGGGGCTGTCAGGATGATGGTCGATGAGTATACCGACATTGACTCTAGTGACGGGTTCCCAATGTAATTTAGCTTGTAGTTACTGCTATCAACCGTATACGCTTTTTGGTGCTGAACATAGGCAATTGAGGCCCCAAACAGTACAACGTGCGTTGCAATGGTACGCCAAACAATTTGGTGATGATTCTATACAAATCAATTTTTATGGAGGTGAACCTTTACTCGCGTTTAATATTTTACAATCGGCCTGTGAGGCAGCAACTGCGTTATTTCATCACATCAAATTTGAGTGTGTGACAAATGGGACACTTATTAACTCCCGGTTACTGGCTTGGGCGGAGCGATATCACATCAATTTCGTCCTAAGTTTAGATGGACCGGAATCGATTCATGATACAGTACGTGTAGACTGGGGGCACCGTGGATCTTACAAGCGCGTTATAGCGTTTTATTACCAAGCCATGGCCGCTGGTCTTCCGGTTCGCTTTAATACCGTCGTAACGGCGCCTCAATCACTAGGTGATATCTATGAACATCTTATGTCGCTATGGGGCCAAGTGTCAGATACGACTGTGCAGTTTATCCCAGAGTATGGTTTGTCCCCATTGAGCTTCGATGTGTATGATTATGAAAACAAACTGTTTGACATCGGGATAAAGAGCGTGTCCAGCCACCTGAAAATCCACAATATTAGTACTCTGATAGGTCACTTCCTTGAAGGGAGGAAATCCTATAACGGAAAGTTGGCTTGTGGAGCCGGCACCACTCAATTTGCACTTCTTCCTAACGGACAAATTTACCCGTGCCACCGGTTTGCTATAGAAAACTGGAGTGACGCTTCTATAGTAAGTGATGACGTATCGGATTTTAGTATAGAAGCGTCCGATGCATTCACACCAGTGGAGCGCTGTCGACACTGTGATATTGCCGATGTTTGCCGTGGGGGTTGTCTAATGAATATCATAGGCCCCAACGAACAGTCTAACCCAAGCCCTTTTTATTGTGCGACCCGACGTGCGGAGGTCCATGCGACACAGAAGATTTACGAGACCCTTTGGAACACGCGCCCCATAGAAATTCTTGGGCTCTTTTCATCGAGCGCATCGTCCTTGTTTGAAAATATGATCTTAGAGTCCCGTAATGATGGTTAGCCATGACCAACAGCCGGGGCCACCTCTGTACTCCTCCCTTACATACGAGATCGCTTTCGCCATTGATTCTCGACTTAGGAGGCAATGTTTGGACCGTAATCTACAACCATTACGTGAGATGTTCCAGCAGATCAGTGTACTGAAACAAGCTTTACCGATGTCGAATAAGGCACCCTTCGACTATCGTTTGGCGACCTATCTAGATAGCCAAGGAGCCTATGTTGAAGGCACATCGCTTAAGTTTAATAAAACCCGAGACGAGAAAAGCGTGAACGCTGGAGTGTCCCCAAAAGAATTGATTGAAGCCATTTATCAGGCTGTACTAGGATCGATGTGGATAACACAGTGGCATCAGGCAATCAAGCCTTTTGTGAATCGACGCTGTCGAGAAGTAACGGAGCAGTTTCAGACGCCTGCATGGACGGTCATGGTGGACACATTAAAACAACTGGGATTTAGCTTGGATGGGCGCGTAAAAGCCGTTTTCCTCGTAACAGGAGCGGTCAACCATGCAATGAAACTCCCGAGTAACACGGTGATCCTAGACCCATGTCGGGATAATCTCCTGATGCTTCGCTTCTTGATCCATGAATGTCTTCATCCCCCGACCTCCCAGGAAATTCTTGTGGATGCACTGTTGGGACTCAATCTTACGGGTCCCGTCCTGTCATCGTTCTTCACGTATCAAACGCGCGGTCAGCTAACGTATCCTCACATTCGTGCATTCTTGGAAGAGTCCCTTGTACGAGCAGTCGAGGAGGCTCTTTATAGACTATCAGGGATAGTCGTGCCGTGCTATCGCTGGAATGACCAGGTGTTTGCTCCAATGGTCCATGTGTTGAGTGAGAAAATCCTCACCTGTGGTAACGTTGAAGAAGCGCTGACCAAAGCTGTACGAGAAGGGGCCCTCTGATGTATTGGCAGCTACTGCGCCGGGACCGCATTCTCTGCAATTACTGGAGTGGGGCCCTGGTTTCCCGCCTTGGTAGCAACATGACGATGATTGCCTTGGCCTGGATTGTGCTGGTCAGAACGCATTCTCCCTTGCAAAGCGGTATGGTCTACGCTTTTGCGAGTCTGCCAGTTCTGCTCGGAGGACCTGTGGTGGGCGCCCTCGTTGATCGCCTGTCCCGAAAGCGGATGATGTTGACCGCCGACCTCGCCCGAGCCACCCTCATTGGACTGATTCCCGTCGGATGGGCTCTTGGCTTGGGTAGTGTGTGGTGGATATATGGCGTCATTTTTGTCAATACGCTCTGGGGCTTGGTGTTTGGCACCAGCGAACGGGCGATGATGCCCCACCTGGCTGGAACGGATCGTCTACCCGTAGTCAATTCTCTATTAGCCATGACGCGACATGGTGCCGATTTGGTCGGTCCCGTACTCGGGGGTGTTCTCGTCGCCGGATTAGACCATCCGTCGTGGGTACTCGTGTTGGACGCGGCAACGTTTGTATGGTCTTTTATGATGATCCGTACATTGCCAGAAGAGCTGTCGCCTCAACGGGTCGAAGCATCTCCGCAGCATCACGTCTCCATCAGTCTTCAGATCAAAGAAGGAGCCCAGTACTTGCTCCATCATCGGATCGTGTGGGCGTTAGGACTGACCATGGCTCTGGCCAATGTAATGGCCGGACCCTTGGAAAATCTGTTTCTGATAGCCACGCATACTCGTCTCCGGATGGGTGCTGACGGTTTTGGTTTACTAGTCACCGCCTTAGGCGGAGGGTTGTTGATCGGGGCATGGCTCGCTCCCCGACTGTTCTCTAGGTGGTCGACGTTTTCAGTTGTGTACTCTGGCATTTTACTGTTTGCGTTGGCTCTGATGGGATTCGGTCAAACGCATGCAGGATGGCTGGGTGTTTTGGCCGCCTTGGTCATTGGCCTGGCGATGTCCCCGGTGAACATTGGGATCACAACTTGGTTACAACAGAAGGTTCCCTCCGAGTA
The DNA here is from genome assembly GCA_021795465.1 of Bacillota bacterium. GTDB lineage: Bacteria > Bacillota > Sulfobacillia > Sulfobacillales > Sulfobacillaceae > JAKADJ01. The sequence continues at coordinate 1,001 of JAJYPK010000154.1, read as the reverse complement.
TCGCGGAAGAGTTTTTGGACTTTTGGGCTCCCTCAACCAATTTTTATCCCCCATCGCGATGGTCACGGCGGGATGGGCCCTTCAACAACAGCCGGTGTCGGCCGTTGCCACTGTGTTAGCGGGAATCGGAGTACTGGTCTTTGTGGGGGGATACCTTTTCGTGCGTTCCCGTATGGCACCCGACAAGGAGACTGGTTCGAGGTTCCACGCCTGACCCCTTTATGACTTCTGGCAATTTTAATGAGAATTGAGCATCGGGCGTTCACTGACGAATAGGTGATCCCCAACGCAACGCATAACGCTCGCGATCCTAAACCTTGGGCCGTGGGGTCTAAAAATACTATATACTTGAGTTCCGTTCGCACTACGATAAGTTGACCGTTTCGAGCTGGTGCACTTCCGGCCTCCGCAAGGACTAGCCCTCCACGGAGAATCGAGAGTTGAGCCCGAGTCCGTGACGTCTCGGGTTAAGCGTAAACCGAGTGATCTCTAGGCCATAACCCTCCGGGGTGAAGCGATTGAGCTTCGTTAGGGTATAGACCGAGGGCCGACTGGGTCGAAACGCCGGAAAGGCAACAAGTAGGGGTGTGCCAAGGCACATTCCTCCTTCTACTATCACGGTACCACCCGCTCCGTACAGGAACCCTGTCAGAGTTTCGACGTCTATGTGACATGGCGATTCGGTCCTGGTAAAGAAGTAGCATGCTATAAACGAAAACCCAGCAAACACATTCCAATCGCTTCGTCCCGAAACAGCTGGCGCCCCATCGGGACGTGCATCGGTCTAAGGCATTGGCACCGTCTCGTTGCACAGAGACCGTGCCGGGAAGGCCGAAGGAGGGAAAGGGTGTGGGGGAGGTCGGGGGTTTCTTGATTGCAGACAACGTGCGCCGCCGGCCACTTACCAACGAGCGCCAAGCTCGACGCCTCAATCAACTCAATGCCCTCATCCCGCCGCTCCAAGCCACTGCCTTTCCTCCTTCGGCCTCTTGCCTATCCTT
>JAJYPK010000153.1 GCA_021795465.1 Bacillota bacterium | reverse complement strand
TTTGTCGGTGCGTGGCGCCCGGAGTGTTGACCCGTTCCCATCCCGAACACGGTCGTCCCCCTCCGGTACGCTGCCGCTACTGGCTCCGTCGGGAGCCGGGAGACGCAGGCCGTGCCGACACTCTTTTTTGGCCCCAATCATTGGGGCCTTTTATTCTACATAGGGAGGCACCGCATGCGACGCGTACGATGGTCTCATCGCAACCACGGACGGGCGATTGAAGAACGGCAAGATGCCATTAGAACGCTTTCTCAATGGCAGAGTGAGGACGAACGCATTTTTAATTGGAGCGTCCCTCCAGAGAAATTGGGGGGATTCTTGGAATCGCTGACCGGACAAATGGTCCTACCGGTTGCGGTGGTAGGACCCCTTCCTATAAACTACGGCAAATACACGCGTAATACGCATGACGAATTGCAAGAAACCGATCGGCACCGTGAAAATATTCTTGTTCCGCTTGCCCATACCGAGGGAGGATTATCCGTCTCGATGCAACGGGGAATTAATGTTTTGGCTGCTAGTGGTGGTGTGACCACGTATATACTAGAGGACCACATGACCCGTGATAGCGCGTTTGTTTTTCCAGATGTCGATGCTGCTGTGAAAGCGCGAAATTGGATTCGAGCCCACATCAGCGTATTGCGCGAATGGATCAACGATCCGCTTCATCCTGGCAAGATGAAACACGTGCAAAGCGGAGTTGCCGAAGTGTCCACCCATGCCCGACTTTTGGGCATTGATCTCCGAATGGTTGGCTCCGTGTGTCATGTGCTATACCAATTCGATACCGGAGATGCTTGTGGGCCTAACATGATGACCCGAAATGCCTACGCACTGAATCAAGAGATTGTCGCACGGATGGAAAAGACCATCGGTATCTCTCCAGATAATATTTTTTTGGAGGCGAACTTGGGTGGGGATAAGAAGCCAAGCTATGAATATTTTCATGGGGGACACGGGCGCACGGTCCTAGCGCATGTAAATATATCGCATGAGATTCTCCAACATCATTTGAATATTTCATCGGAGGCTCTTGGACAGTTGGAATGGACGGGGCTTCACGGGTCTCTAGCAAGCGGCATGCAGTCGTTTGGATTTACCCCAGCCTCGGCTGTAGCTGCCATATTTACGGTGACAGGTCAGGACCTTGGAATGATAGGCACTAGTAGTATGGCTCATGGTGCGGTGAAGACGTTGCCAAGTGGAGTCTCTTTTAGTATTCAGCTTGGTGGCTTGGAGGTAGGCGTGGTCGGTGGAGGATCCCAACTTCCGCATGCGCAATCCTATTTACGGATGATGGGTTGCGATATAGAAGGCGGCGCTCGCAAGCTCGCTCAAATCATTGCGGGAGCGGCACTGGCACTGGAGATTTCGGCGGCTGCGTCTATGGCTAGCCGCGGTAGTGAGAATTTTTTTAGAGCCCACTTTGAGCGGGGTGGTTTAAGACGTTAGACGGGTTATACACAGCGGGCGCGCAAAAAAAGATTACTTTGGCATAATAGCGATAAGAAGCACGTATCACAGTCCCGCGAAGCCTCGAGCCCTTGGAACTTCGTGCCGAGATCTTGGGCTTGTTGACGAAGGCCCGTACCAACCCCATGAATAAATCGCTTAACCCCGTTGGGGTAACCAGGTTCGTGGTGTTCAGGATCGAGTCCGATGCGTCGTGCTTTTTGTTCAATTTCGGAAGAGAGATGGTCGAGAAAGAGGCGTCCATCCATGCCTACTTCCGCCGCATCCGTTCCCAACCGTGCATACATCGCGTCCATAATAAACAGGAGGTCATCCTTCATGTCCATTAACGCCGCCCGCCGCTCTTCGGAGATGACGGGAATTTTATTCTTGAGATAATGCTCAGCAAATGCCTGGTGTCGTGATTCATCACGGAGAATCCGTCCGGACAGTTTCCCAAACAGTGCTTCAGGTTGCGATTTAGCGTAAACTTGGTAAAAATTTTTGGCAAAGATATCCGAAATGAGAATCCCCCAGACCCAATCGATTCGATCCCCTTTGCGTAATCGGTTGTGGTACCGTAGCATTTCAGGCATCTCTCGGATTGTTAAAGGATCGGTGCCTAAACGCCGATAAAGTTGGGTAAGGACTTCGAAATGGCGCGCCTCATCCATTAAAAAGCTGCTGAGATAAAGTTGCGCGGTGGTCTCACCCGCCGCCGCCATTTGGGGCAAGACGACACTGGCTCCAATCATCGCCGACTGTTCGCCGAGGTATACCGGGGTAAGCATACGGGCGAGTGCCTGGGATTGGGCAGGGGAAAACAAGAGGGGGTCATCCCAAGATACGTCATCGGCCGACCATTGCGCCTTGATTCCTTTGTGAAATAACCGAACTAAAAGGTCTTCCTCAAACTTGGGATATACCTTTATCAACCCAACCCCTCCGTTTTGCGTAGCCACCAACACACGTGATTTTTTCTCATACTAAAGAGCATGAATGACACTTCCCGCGGCTAAAATCGGGGATTCTTCTTGCGAGAACCTAACTTGTTGCGTCCGCCTTAATTACAACGTGCTTACCAAAATCTCCTAACCACTCGCTCGAAATCCAGTCTATGGTTCCTTTTACATAAAATTATATACTAAGCTCACTAGAAAGTCGAAAAAAGGGTTGCCTTCGGCAAGCACCTTAGATCCCCGTACTTCAAGTTTGGGTTTTACGGTGCCCTGGATTGTGGACAAACGCAATGGAGTCGTAGGTTATCTGCTCCACTCGCTTTGTCTCAACGCGACCCGGCGAATCTTTCCCGAGATGGTTTTAGGCAATTCCGTGACAAATTCAATGCGCCGTGGATACTTGTACGGAGCAGTGGCTTCTTTCACATGCGTTTGTAATGAAGAGATGAGTGCTTCATCACCGACAACGCCTGCTTTAAGGACCACAAAGGCTTTCACTACCTCACCGCGAATTGGATCGGGTGATGCCACTACCGCCGCTTCGACTACCGCAGGATGTTCGATCAGAAGCGATTCAACCTCAAATGGTCCAATTCGATACCCCGAGCTAATGATGACATCATCGGCCCGTCCTACAAACCAGTAGTAGCCATCCGCATCTTGATACGCCCGATCCCCGGTAATATAGTAATCTCCCACAAATCGACTGCGTGTCCCTTCTGAATCACCCAGATATTCCACAAATAATCCTGCTGGTCTATCGGGACGCACCTTAACGGCGATATCGCCTTCTTGGTTGGCGCTCAAGGCATGACCCTCTTGATCGATGATTGCCATGTCGAAAGCAGGTGCCGGCTTGCCCATGGATCCCGGTTTCACCGGGAATTGTGGAGGATTCGCAATCAAGACTACCGTTTCGGTTTGGCCATAGCCATCGCGAATCGTCAGCCCCGTCATCTCTCGCACCGTGTCGATGACCTCGGGATTTAACGGTTCACCAGCTCCCGCTAACGAGCGTAGAGAACTCTGGCGTAGCATCCGTAAATCTTCTTGGACCAAGAGTCGATATACCGTTGGGGGCGCACAAAGACTGGTGATGGGATGCGCACGCAAAATGTTTAGGAGATCCGGGGCAGAAAATTTCCCTGACATTGGATCGACGACGATTCCCGAACCGACCATCCATGGTCCAAATAAGGAACTCCACGCGGCTTTAGCCCATCCCGTATCCGATACGTTCCAATGCAGAGTCTCTTGCCCTAGTCCTAGCCAGTATTCGGCTGTAATGCGATGTGCAAAGGGATAAGCCTGATTATGGAGCACCATCTTAGGGTGGCCGGTCGTGCCACTGGTGAAATAGATAAGACAAGGATCTGCGTTGACCGTAGGCGAGAACGGAAAGGAGTCATTTTGGGCATTGATAATCTCAAGATCGAGGGCGCTCCATCCTGATGGTGTATCCGCCTCGGGTCCGACGGAAATTTGACACCTGAGGGGCGATCGGTCTCCAAGCTTCATCCGATCCGCAATGATCGGCAGGGCAATAACACACTCGGCTTTTGCGGTGTCCATTCGGTACCATAGATCCTGACTGGTGAGTTGGGTCGTGCCAGGCATGGGAACCGCGCCGATCTTATTCAGGGCGACCATTAGTGGCCAAAAGAGGGGATCTTTACCCAGAACGACCATGACCCGATCCCCAAAACCAATCCCTTGGTCGACGAGCCATCGTGCGGTTCGATCCGACAGCCCTTGAATATCCTTAAAACTCCAACGCGTGGCTTGTTCTCTAGAGTCAATGAGATACAGTGCAGTATCGTGGGGGCGAAGATCTGCCCAGCGGTCCATGACATCCCGGCCAAAATTCTTCGGTGTCCCTGGCATAGAAATCCCTCCTATAAAGTGCTCTTGGAGGAATTCGGCACGAAGCCAAGCTTTCCTGTTCCAGTTTGAGGTTTTTATCCCTTTATTTAAGAAATTTTTTGTCTGGGGCCTATGGGCTTACGCCGACTTGAGGTTCTTCTGAACTTGCCTCGAATCGGCGTAAGCTATTTCTTGCTCGGAACGCCCCACCCTTTCGCTTAAGACGGGGATTGGGTTTCATGCACGACCATGACCGTAATCGCGGTTAATCCAGAGCCCGTCACCTGGTTCGGCACGACCCAGACTCGAACCGGAGCCCCCACCTTAAGACTTTGCCAGTGACCACCAGGCACGAAGAATGCGGTATGCGAGGTTAACAATATTTTAGCCGGTTGCGACTGACCGGACACAGTAAGGGTCAGCATCGCTTGATCGACCTGAGCGACCTTGCCGGTTAGGGGCGGAAACGTGATATTTACCATCTGCGCGATGACGTCATTAGTGGCTGTACCTTGGCCTTGCACGATAACACGGAGCCCGTTCTGAAGATATTTGTAACCGGCACTGCCAGTGGCTATGGGCTTACCAGGGGTAGCAATTTTAGTACTTGCGGTCAAGACCACATGACGCGTGACTTTGGTTAGGCCCCCATGGGAGTCTTCTAAAATCACGGTCAATCCTTGTGGCGTCACGTGGGCAATCTCCCCTTTCAGAGCGACACGAATGGCGGGGGTTCCGGTTATGGCCCGTGTCAGGGCGGTGGGCACGTTGCGATAGGCATAATGTACCACCACTAAAACCGCCATGAGTGCCATGAGCCAACCGGCAGTGCGCCGTGACATGGGTAATCTTCTTTTCATGTACAATCCCTCCTGGTACGAGATATTCCATAACAGGAGAATTTAGTCCCTAGCGCGAATTGAAAATTTAACGGACACACACGGTGAGGGGGAGCAGTTGATGAAGGCAGCGGTACCGCGCTGGGTTTTTGTGGCACTTATTGGTCTTCTAGGGCCCGTGCTAATATGGGCTACAGTTATTCATACAGGGTTGTCGGGGGATGTGTTTTGGCAGTGGGCGGCAGGGCAGTATATGCTCTTACATCATCACGTGCTCTACACCGACCCGTTTTCCTATAGTTTACCCGGCCATCATTGGGTTACCGAAGAGTGGGGCTACGAGGTTTCCCTAGCAGCAGCAGTAAAATGGTTGGGGCCTTGGGCGTATTGGTTATTTTCCGCAGGTTTGGCCACGGTGGTGGTGCTTTTTGTGGCGGGACGGCTTTGGGCTCGACACGTCACCGCCTCGAAAATTGCACTCATCACGGTAATTGTCGCATGTTCCTTATTAGCCTTTTTACGGGTCCGGCCTCAGGTTGTGAGTTATGTCTTTTTCGCAGGAGAACTGTGGCTTCTCGACGCCGCGCGTGTCAAGCCGCGACGAATTTGGTGGATGCCGGCCCTGCTCTGGATATGGACGAATTTTCACGGAAGTTTCTTGCTCGGGTTCTTGGTATTGTTCTTGCAAGGGATTTACATTGCGTGGCCGATATCCAAAGGCCGTCTGACGACTCCTCACACAAAGGTAACGCTCGGCACCTGGGGTCTCGTCTCGGGAGTTGCAGTCCTCGGTTCTTGGGTCAATCCGCATGGATGGGGGATCTGGGCTTACGCAACACGGGTATCCTTTTCGAGCCAGATTTCTTCGATGATTGCCGAGTGGCAATCCCCTAACTTTCATCAGCATTGGATTCTGTTGATGATTATGGGACCCCTTACCATCATTTTACTGGCGTCGCAACTCACCGCAAAAAAAGTGGAATGGCCTGAGTTCATCTTGTTAGGGGGAACCTTTGTAGCCGTGTTGGAGTCCCTGCGCTTTCTTCCCTACTATGCTATTGTGTGGCCCGTGCTTTTGGCTGAATTGACTCCGCGATTCGAATTTCGTAGGGTGAAGACGCTCATTGGAATTCCGGTAATGCTGGCGGTGTTGGGGTATACTCTCGGACACCAAGCGATCTTGCGACCAGGACAAGTGTCCCGTAGCGTACCGCAAAAAGCTGTCAGCTATTTAGAGCACCATACGGGTCGCGTGTTTGCGATGTATCACTGGGGTGGATACCTAATCGCGAAGCAAATTAAGGTGTTTGTTGATGGCCGTACGGACTTTTACCTGGGAAGTCCAGTATTACCCGATTATCTCGCAGTCAAACAGTTAACGAAAGATCCTAACCTGGTATGGCGCCGTTACCGGGTCCACTATGTGCTTTGGCAGCCTCACACGGCGGTAGCTACGTTTCTGAGTGAGGATTCTTCACAATGGCAAGAGGTCTATGCATCGAAAACGGCAGTGGTGTATAAACATCGGGGACTCTGGGGCATTACGGCTCAGGTACAAACCCAGACCGGAGGTTCCGCGTGAATGACAGACCCCTAATCGAAGCCTTAAAAGCCCATCGGCGGGAGTTCCATGAGGAATGGCATACGCCGGGTCATGGGGAACATCCACCGTTTGTCGATGACTGGCTCGGATGGCGTTCAGATTTGACGGAAATTGGCGAATTGGCGCCGAAGACGGATCGGAAAGATCCTCTTCATCGATCCCAGGCACGGATGGCCGAGACTTTTGGTGTCACCCGATCCTGGTATTCCGTGCAAGGTGCCTCGTTGCCGGTTATGGCCGGGATTCTTGCTGCCACCACCAGCATCGGGAAGAAAAGAATCGTGGTAGAGCGTACGGCACATCGGTCAGTGCTAGCGGCCATGGTGATTGGGGGACTTGACCCGATTTGGGTGTATCCAAAAAAGCAATATCGGGGGACTTTGGCTGACGACCTGATCCCGATACTAGGATCATCATCGGATGTGGGTGCCGTCGTGATAACCCGCCCCACATACGAAGGCATTGCGGAGGCGATTACGCCTATCATTGCTATCGCCCATCACTTGAGGATCCCGGTGATCGTCGACGAAGCACACGGGACCCATTGGTATGGGCGTCAAGGCTATCCCGCCTCGGCCATTACGCTTGGGGCCGACCTTATTGCACACGGGACGCACAAAACGGAGCCAACATTGACCCAGACGGGCCTTTTACATCTTCAAGGAGACCTCATTCCGCAAGAGGCTGTCGAATTGTGGTGGCGGCTACTCGGCACATCTAGTCCGTCGTATCTGTTGTTGGCATCGCTCGATGCTTATCAAGCATTGCGTCACGATGGGCTATGGACCACACGCTGGCGAGACCTTAGCGACGCAGTCCGTGCCTTATGGAACGAATTTTCCCACCTGGATCTGTTGCAACCTCGCTTGGAAGGAGAGGATGGGGTCGCCGTGGATCCTGCCAAGTTGACTGTGGTGGGCTCAGCGCGAGACATCGCTCCTAAAATATTGCAGTGGGGTTGGCCCGAAAAGGTTGATCCAGACGGAGTGACCTTGATTTTGTCTCCCGAACGGTCATTGGGCATGGTAAAATCTATGCTAAGCACCCTTCCTGAGAGGGAACGCGTAGTGTGGCAGGGGCGCTCATTGCCGAAGCCGCTAAGACGACTAAACCCTAGAGAGGCGATTCTTCGGTCGTCCGAGCCTGTGGACCTCTTAGAGGCTCTAGGGCGGGTAGCACGGGAACCATTAGTCCCTTACCCACCCGGCATCCCGATAATTCAGCCCGGAGAAGTTATCAGTCGGGAGGTACTCGAGTGGCTAGCGCTATGGGAGA
>JAJYPK010000152.1 GCA_021795465.1 Bacillota bacterium | reverse complement strand
AGCCTCCAGTTGCCAACGTGCTTGGGAGCCGGATCCCATGATGCCAACGGTCCTGACGTTGTCGCGAGCTAGGTACTTAGCGGCTATCGCACCCGCTGCCGCCGTGCGCACATCCGTCAAATAGCCGTTGTCCATTAAGAGCGCTTCCGGATAACCGGTCTCCGCACTCAGCAACACCATAAGTCCACTACCACTCCTAAGCCCTCGCGCCGGATTATCAAAAAATCCCGACGAGACCTTGATGGCAAATTGGCTTAACCCTTCTACCCGTGCTGCCTTAACGTCGACTTCCCCGTTGTGTTCTGGCACTTCTATGCGCATAATCGGGGGCGTTTGCACCATGCCCTGGGATAGTCGCGTAAATCCCTCTTCGATTACCGCGAGTACTTCGCGATTCAGCGATACCAACCGTCTCAAGTCGGTTTCGTAAAAGATCTCCACCCATTACACCTCCTGACACCCACGGATCGTTAATCATCAAGCACAAAGAGCTTACGGTCAATGTCGGCCAACACTTCACAACCGGTTGGCGTCACGGCAAAGGCTTCACTGACTTCCAACCCATATCCATCCATCCACATCCCTGCGATCATGTGAAACACCATGCGGGGTTCGAGTACCGTGGGATCTCCTGCTCGTAAGCTTGCGGTATGCTCACCCCAATCCGGGGGATAATTAAGACCGACAGCATAACCGAGCCGAGACTCTTTTCGGTAGCCGTGCTGACGAATAGATCGTTGCCAGGTGGCCTCCACGTCCCCACAAGTGACGCCAGGTTTGACGACGTCCAACGCCGCATTCACCCCGTCAACCACGACGTTGGCCAACTCTTGCAAACGGGGGGATGGTGTTCCCAAGACGGCACTGCGAGATAGGGGCGCATGATACCGATGCACACATCCCGCAATTTCAATGTTCACGGCATCGCCCGTTTGGTATCGCCGGTCTGTCCAAGTGAGGTGTGCAGCACCCGTACGCTCGTTCGACGGGATAAGAGGCACAATGGCGGGATAATCCCCTCCAACGGTATGGGTTCCGCGAATTTGTGCGCGGAAGATCTCGGCTGCCGCATCGGACTCCCGGACTCCCGGTCGGATGGCCTTCATCGCCGTCTGCATAGCATGCGTGACAATAGTGGCCGCCTGTCGGATATAGGTTAATTCTTGCTCGGATTTAACTAAGCGCACCCAATTGACCAGCAAGCTTGCGTCGGAAAATTTTGCATCGGGCAATCTCTCCTGCAGACGATGGTAAGAAAAAGCGGTGCAATAATAGGCGTCCATCTCAATGCCGATCCGCGATCCCGCAAGATGCTCGTCACGGAGGACGTCCGACACGTAATCCATGGGATGGCGCGTCGTGGATTGGACGTATTCATCGGCATACGGCTTAATCGACGATTCCCCGATCCAACACGTCAACCGGGCACCATTCCCATCCTGTCCACGCCCCACCCATAGAGGTTCACGTCGGCTTTGAGCAACAATCACCACTTGCGGCACATAAAACGACCAGCCATCATAGCCCGTTAAGTAATTCATATTGGCCGGGTCAAAGACGATGAGTACATCGATTCTTTTTTGGGCCATGCGTTCTTTCACGACACCGATGCGGGATTCATATTCGGATTGACTAAATAACGCCACAGGAGTCATCCTTTCTTATGCGCTTAGAGCCAACCCCATCGTAATCACTTTCAGGGTGTTTTGCCATTCTACAAAAGGTAAGAAAGAACTAGACGGGGGATCCATACATGTATCCCGAAACGATGGGCATGCATGACCATATTAGAGGATGCGCTTGGAATCGCTAGGAATTCCCATATTGCAAATTTCAGAGGCAACCAGGCACCATGGAGGTCGTTAGGTGACCGAAAGAATGCGTTTGGGGGCAAAATTCTCATCTTACCTGGCCTGCATCCCATGAACCGCGTTGACCCAAGAGTCTCCATGTTTGGCACTCTTAGGGTCAACGTCGAGTGGTCACCAAAATTTCGCGGATGTAACCGTGGGGTCTATGACGTCATCTTTCGCCTCCACGCGTTGGTTAACCAGCGCAAGGAGAGCCTTCCCACATCTTTGTGAAACGCCAGCCGAACCAGCTTGTAGGCTAAGCATTTGGCGCGGCCGTCCCGTGCGGTACCCCGTTTCCGAATGCTCGCCTCCGAACCGTACGTACACCTCTCGATGTATACGGCTCTCCATTTACACCTCAGTGCACAGCATGAATCATGGCATGACAAGAGTCGCAGATCATCAGCGTTTTACGGTAAGGTTTCCGCATGAGGTCCGCCCATGGGCGGGCCTCGGGCAGTTCGGCCAGCGTCCGCACTGGATGGATGGTCACGGCCGCCGCCCGAGTCTCACAGAGTTCACAGACGCGCGTTAAGAATCGTCGGACCACCTCTTTTCGCCGGAGAGCGAGGTCTGAAGTGGGGAGAATGTCGACCGTGTCCCATAGGGGTTCGGAGTCGCGCAAGTCCTCCGTGATACCACGTTGACCGACGCGGGCCGGTCTTAGTGGCATAGTCCACGCCGAACACGCCCTCCTTGGTGAAGCGAACGGGAATTGGCCGCGAAGAATCTCGCGGCACTCCTCCGCATGCTCCCGCATCCCGAGCTGAACCTTACCTTATTGGATCGTGGGTATCCTTCGGTGGCCTTGCTCCGCGATTTTACCGCATAACATCTCTTCTATGTCATGCGGGTCTCCTCCACGTTTTATCATGAAGTCTTGGACACGGCCACCAATGACGAGACGGTGACGATTTTCGTCACCCCGGAACGAGCCCGCGCGCTTAAAAAACAAGGCACCCCGATGCCGGTTGCGCGCGTTGTAAGGTCACCGAGACCAACACGACTTGTCTATTGTGGGGAATCATCTTGAGATTGGAGCCCAGGAGCCGAAACGGGATGTTTAGGCTGCCGGGAATATGCCCCTTTGAAAATGCGCGTTTGCTCCTAACGTCGATAATCATTGGTGTGTTTGCTTGCGACAGCACGTTCAGTAACTGAGACGGGGCGATCGTCCAGGGGTGACCATACCCTGTGGGATATGTCTTGTTCAAATTGCTCCAAAAAGTTGCAACCCTATTTTTGAGGGCCAGCGGAATCGTGTCGTTTCATTCGCTTTTTGGTGTAGGCAGGGGGTTTGCGCCGTACACCAAACGCGAATCCCTGCCCAGCGGGATGATTCGAGGGCGCGCTATCGGTCACGGAGCTATCCAGTTTGGTGGCACTCGAGTGAGTTTAAGTGATGACAATTAGCCTTAGCGTCAACAGGAGCCTTTTTCGGACCGGAAAACGATCGAACCACTACAAATTGTGCATGCGGTGTTGACTTTGCCCAATATATGGGGCATGATGGACCCGTGTTAGGTGAACACCCTGGGAGGGTGTTCTCAATAGGGAACCCCGTGCAATTCGGGGACTGGCCCGCAACGGTAACAAGAACAGGCAAGAAGGTGACCCCTAGGCCACCACCCACTGAATCGAGAGATTTGGGAAGGGCTTGTCCTGAATGCTTGAAGTCCGGAGACCTGCCTGACACCTGAAAGACTCGATACCCTCGTGGAGCGGGGTCGTGGAGTCATGATCGTTGTCGATTGAATCCCAGACAAGATCCTGATATTCACAGACCGTGCCTACGTGAAGGAGGACACGGATTATGCTGTTTTGCGCAAACCCATGGGCCCACGCGATCCCGTCGTGCCTTACTACCCTCCCCCGACGTGGTGCCCGATGAGTGCTGACACGATTACCCATCGTGTGCTACCCAGCGACGTCAATCATCTGGGTACCTTATTCGGCGGGCGCCTCATGGAATGGCTGGACGGGGCGGCTGAGATTGTGGCCACGCGGTATGCGCGGCGGGTAGTCGTCACCGTCGCGATGGAGCAGGTCGTGTTTACTCTACCCGTACGGGTCGGCGACCTGGTTCGCATCGAAGTCGCCATCGACCGGATTGGTCGGACGTCGATTGGCGTGCAGGTGACGGCGTGGCGCGAATCGATCGTCGGAGAGACCGTGGTCGCCTGTGCTGCCCGCCTAACCTTCGTAGCACTGGACGAGACCGGGCGACCGGTATCGGTGCAGCATGCCTTCCCCGGTGCTGACGCGGGCAAACCCATACCAAACGAGACAGCCTGGACGTCACCAACGTAAAACCAAAGAGAAAGGTTGGAGGGGAAATGGCCTTACAAGTAACCAAGCGCGACGGTCGTCGTGAATCTTTAGATATTACGCGCGTACGCAGGGCATTGGGCTTCGCAGTAAAGGGATTGGCGGTCGATCCCGTGGCACTTGAAGCACATGCGGCCATTGGATGGCAGGACGGCATGCCCGTCTCTGCAATCCAAACAAGCTTGATCGACACCGCTCTAAAACAGGTCAGTCCGGACGAACCGATCTGGGATGCAGTCGCCGCACGACTACTGCTGTACGATCTTTACAATCAAGCGATGGTGACGCGACAACTGCCGACCTTAGGTTACGGGGACTACCCCGCGTTGGTTGGACGGATGGTACAGGAGGGATTATACGATCCTGCTCTGTTAGACTCCTACTCGCCTACGGATTTGAGGAAGGCTGGCCAATGGATTGCCGCGGATCGAGATGATCTCTTTTCCTATGCCGGGCTACAGCTCCTCAGTGATCGCTATTTGGTGCGGTGGCGCGATGGCCAGGTGGCGGAACTACCTCAGGAGGTCTTTCTGGGCATCGCCTTAACGCTCGCGCAAGCGGAGCACTCGGGGGACCGCATGCACTGGGCACACGCATTTTATGAGGTGCTGTCACGCTTGGATGTGACGATGGCAACACCCACCTTTGCCAATGCGCGCCGGCCTCAGGGCCAACTGTCATCCTGTTTTGTCGACACCGTGCCGGATTCCTTGGAGGGCATCTATCATGGTTTGAGCACATTTGCCCGCGTCTCGAAGGCAGGGGGTGGCATGGGGGGGTATCTAGGCAAGATTCGAGCGACAGGGTCGTCCGTTCGGGGTGTCACCGGGGTCGCCAAAGGAGTCATGCCTTGGGTGCGATTGTATAACGACACGGCCGTCGCCGTAGACCAATTAGGCCAACGCCGTGGAGCCATCACCTTGTGGTTGGACCTCTGGCATCCCGACGTGCGGGACTTCTTGGAGGCCCGCACCCCACAGGGTGATGAGCGACGCAAAGCCCGAGACATATTCCCGGGACTCACGGTGCCGGATGCGTTTATGGAAGCGGTTGCTGCCGATGAGGCGTGGCATTTTTTCGATCCCCAGGACGTCGAGGAGCAGATGGGCTTTCGCCTGGAGGACACATACGGGGACACGTGGAAAGTCCGCTATGCAGCCTGTGTCCAAAACTCTTTCTTAGGCCGTACGACGTGTTCCGCCAAAACCTTGTGGCGACAGATTCTGCAGGCGATCTATCGCTCCGGAACCCCATTCCTACTATTCCGCGATGTCGTAAACCAGGCCAACCCCAATGGCCATACCGGCATGATTTACTCGTCAAACCTGTGTACGGAAATCCTGCAAAACCAATCTCCCAGCCATCCACAAGATCCGGTCATGGCCGCGGCCGGTCATATCGAGCAACGCACCACGCCAGGTGAACTTGTCGTCTGCAATCTCGCATCCATCCATCTCGGTCACATGCACACACCGGCTGACATCGACCGGGTGGTGCCTATCGTGGTCCGCATGTTAGATGACGTGATTACCGTGAATCATTTGCCCGTGCCCCAAGCGACCGCAACCAACAGGGCCTATCGAGCGGTTGGCCTCGGCGTCCATGGGTACCAGCAATATTTGGTCAGCCGGAACATACCGTGGGAATCGGAGGACCATATCGCGGAAGCGGATGCCCTCTTCGAACGCCTGGCGTATCACACCATCCAGGCGTCGGTAGATTTGGCCCGCGAACGGGGTGCTTATCCGCATTTTGGGAGTTCGGCGTGGCAGACAGGTGCCTACTTTAACCAACGGGGCTATACGAGTCCCGCATGGCAGGCGTTAGCGCGGCAAGTCGCCACGCAAGGGATGCGCAACGGGTACCTGATGGCGATCGCGCCGACAGGCAGCACGTCGATTCTCGCTGACGCAACCCCGGGCATCGACCCGGTATTTGAGCACGTCTGGCGGGAGGACAAGCAATCCTACGCGGTCTGGCGCCTGGCGCCGGGACTTACGCCCCAAACCCGCGACCAGTACGTGACCGCACATACGGTCGACCAGCGCTGGTCAATTCGCGCCGCGGCTGCCCGTCAACGGCACCTTGACCAGAGCCAATCGCTGAATCTCTACCGGACTGCCACGCTCGATGCGGCCACGCTATCGGCATGGTACCAGTTGGCCTGGGAGTTGGGCGTCAAGACCATTTACTACTTCCGGAACTTTCAACCCACGGTAGCGCCCTGGTTAGGGGAGCCATTGACGCGACTAGATGCCACCGAGCGGGGGATCCCACCCGTGCCGGAAAGCCCCCGCACCATTCGCTGCTACGGGTGCGAGCTATAACCTTTGGAGGTGACCACATGACAACCCTGTTATCCCGATCCCCGCTCTTTCACCCGGCGGGTCCCCGTAGACCAGAGGGTCTGGTCGGACCGACGACGTACCTGTTAGAACTGACCGGCTGTCGATATCCCTGGGCCGACCATCTCTATCGAACGATGCGGGATTTCTATTGGAAGCCCGATGACGTGAACTTAGTGGCCGACCATGCGCAGTTTGCCCAGCTTGCCCCGGTAGAACAAGAAACGTTTCTGCACACGCTCGGATTCCTCATCTACCTGGACAGCATTCAGATTCAAAACCCAGCGTGGTTGGCGCAGTACATCGCCGCGCCGGAAGTGGGCGCTTGCCTGGTCACCCAAGCCTTTTTTGAAACCATCCATGCCCAAAGCTATGACCATTTACTGTCCTCGATTGTCGATAGCGGTACCCGGGAATCCGTCTATCGCTTGTGGCGGGATCATCCGATTTTGGCGGCACGCAATCACGAACTCGTGGGCCCCTATGAGGTGTTCCATCAGGGGCCCACTTTAGAGCGCTTCGCGACGCTCTGCTTTGCCGACGTTTTGTTGGAAGGGGTGTATTTTTGGTCGGGTTTTTCGGTGTTTCTCACCTTGGCGACGCGGCAGCAAATGACCGGAACCGCCCAGTTGATTCGCCAAATCCGCCGCGACGAGCAGCAGCACTTGGCCCTCTACATTCAATTGATCCGGACGTTGCGCGAGGAACATCCCGATCTCTTTAGCCCCGCCTTAACCCGAGCCTGGCACGGCTTAGCGCGGGCAGCCGCCGAACACGAAATTGACTGGATGCAATCGATTACCGGGGGGCAATTCCCGGGTCTGCCTGTCGACCGGATCGCCACCTATGTCAAGTGGGTCACCAACTTGCGACTCAAAGCCGTGGGATTAGACCCGCTCTTTCTGTGGATCGATCAGAACCCCATGCCGTGGCTGGATCGGATGGGCGATATGAACACGGGGAAGGCCGACTTTTTCGAGCAAGCAGTGGTCAACTACCAAGATGACCTCGATTTCTCCAAAATTTGACACGCCGGCTTATCAGTAGAGGAACACGGCGACATGAATTGCGCTCCCCATGAAGGATGGCCGCAGCGGCGTTTGACAGTAAGTCCATGATGGAGGAAGCCCGACCCAGCGCGACACGTACGGTGGGTTGGGCACCCTCTCGCTCCTGTCTGTCGCACCCTGTTTTGGCTAACTCGTTTTGTCACGGGTTTGACTAACCGGGCTGTCATCGCGGCGTCCACATTGAGGAATGAAGGTCGCAGATACCATGTTCTACCCTGGTCATTCGCGTTTTTGTGTAGGCAGGGGGTTTGCGCCGTACACCAAACGCGAATCCCTGCCCATTGGGATGATTCGAGGGCGCGCTGTCGGTCACGGAGCTATCCAGTTTGGTGGCACTCGAGTGAGTTTAAGTGATGACAATTAGCACTAGCGCCAACACGCACCCGAAAACCTGCCCCTTCTTGCAGCACCTCAGTGTAGACATTGAACCTCCCCGCCCTAAAGGGCGGA
>JAJYPK010000151.1 GCA_021795465.1 Bacillota bacterium | reverse complement strand
TGCCCTCTGGCGCTTGGGTCTCTGGGCCTTAACCCACGGGGGACTTTCATGGCGCATGATATGTCGACGACCACCGCATTTCACTCAACATATCCCTCCAGTCGGAACTGTCCCGCCCCCTGCTTAACCTATCCACCCTATCCCATAGGAGGATTGTCGCGCATACAAAGGCAGCAGGCGTCAGCCGCCGAAATGTCCCTGGTCGGAGGGATTATCCACTCCTCCGGTCATGAGGAACGGAAGAGCGCTCGGCCACGTTGCCGGCATCGTTCGGCCTCTGTGCGGCCCGTCGATCGCTCCTTGAGGATCGGTCGATTTTTTTGTGTCCGGGGTCCTGTTTTTGGGGGTGTCATGGCACGTCTTGGGGAGTCGTGCAGAGTGTTGCGTACTTTCCTGCGTCCTGCGGCCCATTCTGCCGCCCGCGGGGTGTTTTTGGATTGGTTGAAGGAAACAAAAAAGCCGCAAGCGCTTGCGGTGTCTCAAATTTTGAGGGTGTCCCCGGCAGGATTCGAACCTGCGACGCCGGGATTAAAAGACCGAACTCGGGAGTCTAGGGTGTCGTTCGGATGCCCTGCAGTCCTTATCCATCAACGAATTCAGAGTTTCGTGTGTCTACCTTGTCACGCTAAAAATACCCGTTCCATCCCTTCGTCGTGACGACGTGGTGACGGATGCCAGGTCCGATCCCATAGCATCACGACCGACACTACTCTTGATGGCCAACTGCGAGCGTTACATCATCGCCAACGCCGCAATGACGTCGTCCACGTGAGGGGGAGATAATCCGTCATCCGGCGGTGTCGAAATCCTGAATGACCCGTGCGGTTTCGTCCGGCGTCAACGGGACAGGCACGCGCCGCGTCACGACGTTGATCCATTCTAGCAGTACCTGAATGCTAACCGCACCGGTTCCATATTCGATCAGTCGCGTGAGGAGGTCCCGGGCGATCGGGTGGCGGCGGTCATCGCACCGATTGTGAGCGTATACAAGGACATTGGTATCGACAAACTCAACGGTCATAGAGGTCATCGCGTTTCTGATAGGGCCGTTCGCCACGCAATCCGAAGTCATAGCCCTCGGAGAGGCGTGCGACTAAACGCGCTACCGCTGCTGAACGCTCAGGCGTCCAACGCTTTAAGGTCTCCTGAATGAAAGGCAATGCTTCGTCGGGCATGCCATCGATGAGATGTTTCAACTCTTCGCGGGTCACCATCGCCCATCCTTCCTTTTCCGCATTATAGCGGATGAACAGGTCGTTACCACCCAAGCAACCTAAATGTGTCGAACAATTATGCTAAATCGCTAACCGGCCCGAATGTGCATGATTCGGCACCTCAAGGATTGACGGAATCGGCCCACAGGATTCATGTGGAAGGATGCCCCCTGTCCGTGAATCGGGGACCGAAAATCCCGCGTGCACGCGTCCATGACGTTGCTATGATAGTCCGGAGTCAGGCGCGATCATGGCTCTCCCCCGACAGACCGTCTATCGCGTCCCTCGGGTCGGACCGCATCTATCGGCTCTTGGTGACGCCGGGGTGGCTGGCCGGACGGAACACCAAAATCACAACACCCGCAATCGATCGCGGGGCAAGGTTTTCATGGTGTCCCCGGCAGGATTCGAACCTGCGACGCCGGGATTAGAAGAACAGCACTCTGGCGTCTATGGGGTTGCCCCGATGCGCTGTAGTCCTTGTGCAGCAACGAAATCAGCATTTCTTAGCATCTACGCTGTCTCTCCCAAAACACCTATTGCATGGCTTCGTGGTGACGGATGGACTTGAAAGAGATGTCAGTCCGTCCTGTCGCCGGCGACGAGATCCATCCATCCGCCTAAGCACTGCACGGTATAGATCATCGACTTGCCCGCGTAGCAGGTCATTGTCGATATTCATAAACGGGTTCAGCTCGGCACCTGCTTTCGGTGAATTGGCACCCTTCTATCGTCGCGACCCCATTTCCGCTTGGCGGTACGGTGGTTACGAAGCAAAACAATCCGTGCGCTTTTCTTTAGAATGATTACTCGATCATTGTATCCTGACCATCCATGGTCAGGGTCATCATGTCAGCTTTGGAACCTTTTCGCGGAGCAAAACCCCATAGGGCCGACAATGCTCCCGTAGTTTCGAGAGGCGCGACAAAAAACGCTCGATAGATGGTAAGCACAGCGGCGATGGAGTAGTCAAGCGATATGGCCATGCGCTAAGTCATTGGGGATCGTTAGGACGTGGTGATACTCGATTCCGCCACGTATCCGGGTGTCGATGCATGTGCATGACCGCGATGACCAGGAGGGTGTCATTGATGACACGATAGATCACGCCATACGGAAAACGGCGCAATCGGCAACGCCGCGTCCGTTCCGACAAGACCGGCCAGGCCTCGGGGAATTCGACAATACGGTGCAATGTCTTTTGCACCTCAACCGCGAACTGATACCCAAGCCCTTCGCTTTGCTGGTTATAATATGCCACCGCATCCTCCAACTCGACCATGGCAATCCGAAGGAATTCGACGGTCATTCGCTGGGCGGCCGTTGAATCCGGCGAAATACCGCTTCGGCCGGAATGGCCTCCATGTCTCCATGTTCGAATGCACGCAAGCGATCTTCCGCCTCCGTGCTCCAAGCCGCATCAATCTCCGCCCGCTCCGGGAAATCGAAACTGGCCAGTAATTGCTCGACCAATTCGGCTCGGTCCATCGGTGGCAAGGCCACCGCTTCGGTCAGAATGCGTCGACTCTGATCTGTCATGATTGTCCCCCCATCGCTCATATCACTACCGTTCCTCATGCGCTCACCGTCATTATACCAATTCGTACGCTAGTATTGTGGTACCTTGTCGCGGGCCAGACACATGGAACGCCAACCGGTTCAAAAACTGCCGCCACGCACCCTTTCCTCCCTGTGACGCCCGGGTGATTTCATAGACGTGGCCATCCGTGCGGTGATCTCCGGTACGCCCACATGAGCATATCAGAACCCGGTTGCTATTCGCCCAAACAACAGAACATGATGCGAGTCGCGACTCGCCCGTATGTGCATCATTCGGTACCTTCAGGAGCAAGGGAATGTGCCAAAAATGAACTATATATCCGGTCATAAAGAATTACAGATCTAGTCGTCAGATAATGACCATGACACTTTGGACCAGTCGCTCGGCCTTTATAAATCTTTATGGCCGAATATATAGCGTGAGCATCGGTGGGAATTGTGGACAGAAAATCCCGCCCCCACACGTCCATCACATCGCTGCAATGGCCTGGAGTCCGTCGATATCACCGCGATCCCCTAGGCGGACCGTCTACCGTGTCTCTCCAACCCGACCGCATCCATAGGCTATTGGTGACGCCATGGTGGGTGACGGGACCGAACACCAAGACAACAAACCCCGCAATCACTTGCGGTGGAAGGGTTTTAGGATGCTGTCCCCGGCCGGATTCGAACCTGCGACGACCGGGATTAGAAGGCCCGCACTTCGGGGTCTAAGGAGTCTTCCCGATGCGCTGCAATCCTTGTGCATCAATGGATTCGGGGTTCCGTAATATCTCCGCTGTCGCTCCCAAAACACTCATTCCATCCCTTCGTGGTGACGCCGTGGTGACGGATACCGTGCGTCGATCAAGCGACCAAACAACGTCCCGAGACCGCCGGGAAACGATCCCCCAAGTTTTTTCAGGTCGTTTCCTCGGGTTGGCCCCGGCTCAGAGGTTTCCTTTCATATCTTGAGACGGGTTGTCCCGTGCCTGAAATAGCGCGAGTAACCGGCGATGAATCTGAATCGGCTCCTGAACATCGTCGGTCGCGTGTCCCGCGCGCTAAAGCACCACCGTTTTGTGCCCCGTATATAGCTTTTCGGGTCGAACATACGAGTGGTCTGGTAACGATCCCTCCGTAAAGTCCGTCGTAGACAAAGAAACCGACTCGGGCTATGCGCGGCTCGTGATTTGGCCGAAAATATAGTCCCCGTCCCCCAATTCACCAACACAAGAGCCGGTCGGCGTTTCGCACCTTCCAAATTCGTGAACGGGAACGGCACGACGACGACATCGCCCACTACAAGTTTTTCCATGCTTCATCCTCCTCGGGCGTCAACCAAGCCACGGCCAGGGCCGCTTCCGAGAGCACGGCCGTGTCCGGCACCTAGTGTCGCAACCGGAGAAATTGCACGAACTCCGCCACCTCCTCCACCAAATCATCGGGGAGGTCGCGTAATGCGGACCACAATTCGTCTCGCGTCGTAGACGATGCCATCAAAATCCCCCCTCAAGTGCTGATGGATTTATTTTAGCCGAACCGGAGACAGGGGACCATTCCTGACACCAGGCCGTCCCGACAGGGATGGTCGCATGGCTGGCGTAGAACACCCCCCGACAGGAGTGGGCTGTCGAGATTCACTCCGATGACTGTATTCGGACCATGGAGAAAGAATAACGGAAGTTACGTCATCCTCAGCCACGGGACAAAAAGCCGCTTGGCATGCCAACACATTGCGGTATTGGCATCATCGGAAGAACCTCGCTGCATTGCACTTCTTACTGCACGAACGCCTCCGTATATTCCGCAGCGGCGGATCTTCAGGACAATACCTGCCTTTGGGCAGCATTCTGGCGCTAGAGAGCCGGATGGGCGGAAAAAGTTTGACGGTAAGAGAGCCCTTTGGTATTATTATGGTGACAGTGCTCACCACGCCTAGCGCGCAAGCGATGCGAAACCCGGTGAGCCTTTTGCTATATTTAGGGGAATAATATATATGGCATATAGCGTAAAACCCGCGACCTCCATTGATCAGCAGGTTGCCCTCCTTAAAGGCCGCGGTCTGGTGATTCCGGACGAGGGTGCCGCCACAGCGATCTTGCAGCGCATCAGCTACTACCGCCTTTCCGGATATCTCGTGGATTTCAAGCGTTCAGACGACACCTACCCCCCAGGCACTCAGTTGTCGACCATCTATGCGATTTATGAGTTCGATCGCCGCTTCCGGAACCTTCTGCTGGGGATGATCGAACCCATTGAAATTTCTATTCGGACCAAGATTGCGCAGTACCTTGCAGTAACGTGTGATCCCCTTGCATATCGCGACTCAACCTACTTTGTGGATGCAACCGAGCATGGCAGCCAATTAGCGATGATAGACGCCGAAATCGCGCGGAGTCGCGAACCGTTTGCTGATCATTATCGGAAATACTACGGCGGCACGTTCCCGATTTGGGTGGCTGTCGAGATGATGTCTTTCGGATCGGTATCCAAAATGTATAGCAATTTGGTCCGTCCCCATCGCCAGCAAATTGCCAAACCGCATTACGGACTGACTGAAAAAGTCATTAGTCAGTGGCTCCGGAGCCTGGTGACGGCGCGAAATGCCTGTGCACACTTTGCCCGTCTGTATCGCCGGACCCCCACGTTTCAGCCCAAGATCTGTGATGACGATCGCTCCGATATTCCGGTGCCTCAGTCCTGGTTCACGGTCTTCATGGCCGCGCGGCACCTCTATGAGCCGTGGGCTGACTGGGGACATTTTGTGACGGCGCTTGAAACGCTATGCGACGAGTATCGAGGTGTTGTTGACGTCAGGGACATGGGATTCCCCTCGCACTGGGTCCACCTCTTACGGCGTCCGTGCCGACGCCATCCTTAACCGGAGACGGCTTGGCGTCGGCTTGCACTGTCGCCCCGAGGACCACGAACCCATTTCAACCGTCCCCTTAACCTACGTTAACTTTGCGTTACGACTGATGCGTTATCCGGCCCAAGCGGGTCTTACGGCATATTCGACCCCGAAATTGCCGCACGCAACTACGAGATGTCCCTTGAGGCCGGGGCCTACCGGCGGGTACAATCTTATCGCAACATCATGGTTACATGTACTGAAGTTGGACACTCAAACTGCGCAACATATTGTAGGTGTTAATCCACGCTACCGACAGGGCGTCACAAATGTCCGGAATCTTCACCTTACTCCCGGTGCTTGCTTGCTGTTCCATAGTTACTACCGTGCCCCCGATAACCTTGGCATAGGCAATAACCCAAGGATCGGCACACGCAAGAAACTCCTCCCTCCACCTGTCTTTAAAGCGCGGAGTGTCCTTTAACAAGCGTAGAAATAGCTTGATACTCCGTCACCACGGCACGGCGAACAGCGTCCAATTCCATTACAGGTTGACACAAGACTGCACCGGCGCGAACCCACTGAGCCAGCTCGTCATCGTGTTCGTCCACCATTTCACTACGAACCCAATCAATGACGCGGATCGGCGCAGCGAACTCGGGCAGGCTAACCCAAATCCCCGGGGCTAAATCAAACGAATAGTAATTACGATAGGCTTGTATCAAAACATTAGTGTCAAGAACATACGCACGGGACAACAGGCGATCGTTCCTTTCACAATTTCGCTATGAATTCCGTATACTTTTCGAACGTCTCTCTCTTTAACCCGGTCAACCGATACGCCTCCGAATACAATGTCGTGCCCTCCCGAACCGATTGTATGATTGCTCGACTAAACGGTAACCCCATGCGGTATCGAGCGGTCCAATGAAAGTTGCCGCCGCCAGATTTGGATCTACTGACCCATTCGCGACTCTTGTATTCGTGATAGAAGGAAAGAAACTGCTCTCGTCTCATCAGATTGAGGTCTAATGCTCGTCGCGCCACAACGATTTCGCTCAGTTTAAATCGGTGAGCAAGCAATGGAATCAAGTGTTTTCCTGCCCAGTTCTCCCGCATTTCCTTTGCCGGCACCAAAAACTCGGCCGCCACTAGATTGCAAAATTTTTCTACTGGGTCCTCGGCAACCTGTAAGTCGCGGAGGTCGAACACGGCACTTTCACTTAGAGCCACATGGGCCAACTCGTGTGCCACAGTGAACATTTGCGCCGCCTGTGCATCCCTGCGGTTCACAAAAATCAATGGCGCATAATCATCGATCAACGTGAAGCCCCGAAATTCGTCCGGGTCAAGAAGTCGATGCGTATTGTGGCCACCAGGCCACGTACCATGACAAGGATACCGGATCGTTCAACCGCACCAAACAACTTATTCAGAGCATCTTCCCAATTAGGTTCGTGGGCGGCCCAATTGGGCTCAAGATCTAAGGCGTCCCTCATTATCGCTACAACTTCCTCAATCGGCATCCCGAGGTGAGCATGCCCGACAAACGGTAACGGCTGATTCCCTTCCGCAATCAGAAAATCGTGCATCCAGTCCTGTCGCAGTTGCATTTGACGAACGGTATCTAGCAAAGTAATGCTCGGGCGCACAGGGCTACCGTCCTCCACGGTGCGAAAGTACGGAATAGGCAGTACGTTATTAGACGGCGGCTTTGGCAAAAAGAAGAAGCCCAACGGTGTATGGGTTCTTCGGACAAGATCCTTCAATTGCGGCATTGTTGGTTTTCTATCTCCCGCCAACCATTCCCGAATGCGCGGCATTTTTTCAAGTGGCAAATCGCCATCCTGGATATGGCCCACAGGAGTATGTCTCGACTGATGGTGATCTCCCTTGCCACCTCGCTACCCTCCTTTCCCTTGGCGTTTCATTTTAGTTCTTATTCGCCTACTGGTAATCCAATCAATGGAATTTATGTTAGACATAGTCCTCGCCTGTTCCTGCTCGCGCACGGGACGGGATTCCAAATCGTTAGTAGATGCACCTTATACCCTATGCCGAACCGCAACCGATCGCAACGACGGCAGACTCGGAAATTCTTTGCTACATGCGAATAGCGTACTGACCGCCCCGTGTGTGCATGATTCGGCACCTCAAGGATTGAAGAAATGAGCCCACAGGTTTCATGCGGAAGGGTGCTTCCCTGTCGGCGAATCGGGGACCGAAAATCCCGCGTTCACGCGTCCATTACGTTGGTATGATAGTCTAGAATCAGCAATTATCAACACTTTCCCCCGACGGACCGTCTACCGCGTCTCTCCCACCGAACCGCATCCACAGGCTCTTGGTGACGCCGAGGTGGATCAAGGGACGGAAAACAAAAACAACAAAGCCCGCAATCGCTTGCGGGTCAAGGCTTTCATGGTGTCCCCGGCAGGATTC
>JAJYPK010000150.1 GCA_021795465.1 Bacillota bacterium | reverse complement strand
CAATCCAAGAATGGTGAGGGCAGGCTGTTCGATCACAATGGTGTCTTTTTTGGTCTTGCGGGACACCGTATCGCCATCATACACCTGCAATAGCAAGTCTTTCATTTCTGCCAGGTAGGTTTGCGTATTCATGCCTTTCAGCAATTGCAGGATTTCATCGCGGATCCACAACGAATTATTGTGTTCCGCTAACTCCATGACGAATCGGGCTGTCGTGGCGGCTTGCGGAAATAGCAGAGACTTATCGATCTCCATAGTGTTTCGTAACTCGCCAGTGGTAAACGTCTTCCCCGTCCCCGATTCGGCTAGAATAATCGTCCATAGTCACGAATTTTTTGCGGTGGATATTCATGCCCCCGTCGCTGATTTCTTAGGTCGGGACGTTGCAATTGGGCTACTCACCCGACACTACCCGACGGTTTGCCGTGGCCCATACCACCAGGAGGCATCATTGTGCATCTTGTCACATGGTCACTCCTCCTTTGCCACAGTTTGGGTTCGATTCTGAGAGGCTTATCCTCCAATGTGGGACATCTCGATTTTGGGTAATCCCGGCGTCAGGGAGCGACGGAGTTCGGAATAGTGGTCGTCACGATTTGCCCACAAATGGGACAGATGCTCTCGAATCTCCTCATCACTGGCGGTACCGCGAACCAGTGAACGGAGGTCATCACCCTGAGCGCCAAAGAGGCAGGTGACCAATTGACCTTCGGGTGATAGTCGCGCTCGCGTGCACTGTTGACAAAAGGGTCGCGTAACCGATGCGATAATTCCGACTTCTCCTTGACCGTCTCGATAGCGATAGCGTGTGGCTACTTCCCCGGGCCTGGTGGGTGCAATCGCTTCAAGTGGCCATTCGTGATCAATGCGGCGGAGCACATCGTCTCCGGGAATAACGTCTTCTAGACGCCAACCATTGGTATTGCCAACATCCATGAACTCGATAAAGCGGACGGTGACATCACGGCCTCGAAAATAGGCGGCCATCGGGAGGATGGCGGAGTCGTTCAAACCTTTCTTTATCACCGTGTTGATTTTAACGGGCCGAAGTCCTGCATCCAGGGCAGCGTCGACGGCAGAAAGCACCTTCTCGACCGAGAAATCGACATCATTCATCTTTTGAAAGAGGGCATCGTCCACGGCATCAAGACTAATCGTTACCCTTTTTAATCCGGCGGCTTTCAAAGATTGTGCACGATTCGGGGTTAATAGGGATCCATTGGTGGTCATCGCCAGATCCTCGAGACCCTCGATCTTGGCGAGATCTTGGACGAGCGTGTCCAGGTTTCTCCGCACCAGGGGTTCACCCCCGGTGAGGCGAATCTTACGGACCCCAAGGGAAACAAAAATTCGGGCGAGCCGTGTAATTTCGTCAAAGGTTAAGAGTTCTGAGCGCGGCAAAAACTGAAATTGACTGCCGAATACCTCTTTGGGCATGCAATAGACGCATCGGAAATTACATCGATCAGTAACCGAGATGCGTAGATCCTCTAGGGATCGTCGCCGGCGGTCTTTTACAACCGGTGTTGACTCTTTTGATGTGGCTGACATAAAAATTTTTTCACCTCCACTAGCTTAAAACCCCTTCCATAAATTGCGTGTGGACGGTGATTCCCGCTATTCTTATAGTATAGCAAGACTTTTTATCAGCAACTGTAACTTCCTTCACACGAGTGGCGTTTCCTTAGTAAGAGAGCTCCCAGGGGTGACCACAATGAAAGCCATCATTTCCCTAATTCTATCCTTAGTTGTTGTGGGATTGAGTGCGGCCCACATGTTAAAACCCACGGGGACACATCCCTCTCACTCGGTAGGGACCAGCGTGTCTAAACCGCTATCCATTCCGACCCATCATTCCAGAGCAGCGTGGCTACCACGGGTGTCGAACCTCCCGAACATGGGCCGGGCTACTTTAGATGGTATGGCCAATCAAGGGCTCCTTTATGGTATTCAAGGTCTAGCTCAAACTGGCGGTCATCAGGTGATCCTCTTTGTGTCCCGTGCGCCGAACGCACCTCGCAATTTGACCATCCAACATTGGCCCTCGTTGCGATTTGCGGCCGTGGCCAGCGGCTCCAGTGTATCCCACATCCTCGGCGGAGGATTTCGCACAAAAGTGCACTGGATCAAGATCAACCCTCGGCTACTGGTCAAGTAGCATTCACTTCGTGAACACGATATGATAAATGCCAGGCTATCGCCTAGGGAATTATCCTGGGTCGAGTGGAGGCGGGAAAAGTCGTGTTAAAAGTGGCGATTATTATGGGGAGCCGGTCGGATTGGGAGGTTATGCAGCACGCCGCGGGGGTGTTGGCACAACTTGAAGTGGCCTATGACACACACATTGTGTCGGCCCATCGCACCCCCGATAAAATGTTTTTGTTTGCGGAGTCTGCACAGGAATCGGGCTATGGCGTGATTATCGCCGGAGCCGGAGGGGCTGCCCATTTGCCCGGCATGACGGCATCAAAAACGTTGTTGCCAGTCATCGGGGTGCCGGTTCCCAGCCAATACTTAAAAGGGCTCGACTCCTTATTGTCCATCGTGCAAATGCCTGGCGGAGTTCCGGTGGCGACCGTGGCCATTGGCCCAGCTGGTGCGCGAAATGCGGCACTTTTAGCGAGCGAGATTTTGGCTTTGCACGATGAGGGGCTTCGGCAACGCATGACGGCCTATCGCGAAAACATGCGGCGAGAGGTGGAAGAGGGGGAGGTGCCCTGGTGAAACCGATAGCCAACGGGTCGACGATTGGTATTTTAGGCGGGGGCCAACTTGGCCGCTATCTGGTAATGGCGGCCAAGCATCTGGGATACCCTACTATCGTGCTCGATCCTGATCCCACCTGTCCCGCTGGACAGGTGGGGGCAAAGCTTTTGGTCGGTGCTTACGACGATCCGAAACTCTTGCAACAATTGAGCGAGCGCTGTGCGGTAGTGACTTACGAATTTGAAAATGTACCGACGAACGCGATACAACAACTCATATCATCAGGAACTTTGGTGCGACCGGGCCCGAGAGCGCTAGAGGTCGCCCAGAACCGTGTCCAAGAAAAGACCTGGTGTCGCTATTTGGGGATTCCTACCGCACCTTTTTATCCCGTGAACAATCACGATGATTTCATTCAATCGATCCACAATTTGGGATGCCCCATTCTCTTCAAAACCGTTTCGGGTGGATATGACGGGAAGGGACAACGTCTTTTGCGAGACATGAGTGAGAGCGAGGCGGTGTGGTCAGACCTCGGCGCCGGCGTCGTACCCTTGGTAGCCGAGGGTTGGGTCGCCTTTACCCTGGAAGTAGCGATCATCGTAGCGCGTTCGGCGGATGGGGATGTCACCTATTTTCCCGTGGTTCAAAACGTGCATGAAAGGGGCATCTTGGATTTAACTGTAGCCCCAGCACCGGTGGATGACGAATTGCGCCGCATGGCCGAAGACTATGCAGGCCGGTTGGCGCATGCATTGGATCTGGTAGGTATTCTAGCCGTCGAGTTTTTTGTCGATCCTGAGGGAAGGCTTCTGGTCAATGAAATGGCACCTCGTCCGCACAATTCGGGCCATTACACGTTGGAAGGCACCTCGCTGTCGCAATTTGAACAACAAATTCGAGCAGTGACGGGATTACCGTTGGCCGAGCCCACGTTGTTGCACCCAACCGCGATGGTCAATCTCCTCGGCCATCTATGGGGAGATACCGAAGGTGCCCTACCACTGGAGCGCGCGTTGGCCATCCCAGGGGCCCATGTGTACCTTTATGGTAAAGCCAAACCGCGAGTAGGCCGTAAGATGGGGCATATCACGGTCGTAGCTGCCACTTCCGATTTGGCGGTGGAACGGGCACTCCAAGCACGCCGTGGCGTGGACTTGAATGAGGAGCCTTAGAAGAGGTTTCTCCGGACTAGGTTCCGGGATGATGAGCCTTGGGTGCACTTTGGCTTCTTATGGCACCCAGCGTAGGCAATGGATTTGAGGCGTGCGAAAGGAATGACTCGCTAGGGCTTTGCGGTGTGATCCCGGGTTAGAAAAATCTTGCGTACGGTGGGCCGATAGGGCGAGGTTGAGAATCCGAGCCCGCCCGGTACCTCCCATGGTTGAAAAGGGCATCGTAATGCGGACTATGGTGAGGGTTCCCAAGATCACGACCGTGAGGAACTCGCTTGCCCCAAGATGTTTCAGTTCCTTATCCCCTGGGTCCATCAATTTCAGCCTGGATAATTTGTGTGGGGCGACAACTTGAATTATGGGCGGCCATGTCGAAACCCCTTTGAGGTGACGAAACTAGTCTCGAGACCTCGTGAATGCGAGACGTTCGAACCCCTCCTCTGCCGAAGAACCGTCATGATCGCTTCTGCAATGGCTGTTGCGCTGAAGATGAGTATTTTCTTCATGGGTAAACCCCTCTCCTCCGGTTAGAACGATGTGCCAAATGGGGCCCGTTCCGCCTTCGAACATCCAAAAAGTTCTTTCCGGGGCGTCTTGAGAATTAAGACACCTCATACAGTGGAACAAGAACGAATCGTGATAGGAGTGGGGAGTGATGACGTTGAGTCTGGTGGGAATTGCGGCCATTGTGGCGGGGGCGGTATCTCTATGGCAACCCAAACACTTTCGATTGGCGGTGGCGATTTTTCTGTTAATCGATGGCGTGGTGAAAATCGGATTGTTGCATGCGTAGCGGCCCCTGGCTAGCGATCAATGAATACATGGCACAGTGGCCTCGACCAGATAAATTGAACGAGGCCACTGTGCCATGCTGGAGACGGCTCACAAACCTTTGATTATTCGTCACACAATAAACAGACCGAACGAAGGTTGAACATGCCGTAATACAATGGAGCCTAAGACGTCCCTATCGCGCATAGGGGTTAGCCTTCGGCTTGTCCCGGAGGATCTTGAAGCGTCATCGCCGTGGCGCTCATTGTCGCAACCAGTTTGGGCGCGTTAGAACCTAGAGCCCAAACTTCACCAGAACAAAAGGTAATGGTCCGGCCAGGTTTGACGACGGTTCCTCGGGCCATAAATGTTTGTCCTTTCGCTGGGGACAAAAGATTCACCTTAAACTCAACGGTCAGAACGGAAGCTCCCGCAGGCATCAGGGTCAAAGCGGCATAGCCGCATGCACTATCCATGATGGTCGTGGTAATACCCGCATGCAGGAATCCGTTCTGCTGCGTTAGCTTTTGGTGAAACGGAAGATGAATCTCCACTTCACCGGGAAGGACCTTCGCTAGTTCTGCACCAATAAGATTCATGACCATTTGTTTACTAAAGCTCGAGTGAACACGCTCGCCAAAATCTGGGGTTTGTGCGGCAAAATGACGTTGAGATTCCATCAGATGTTCCTTTCTGTTCAAGAATATAGAGATTGCCGAAGGCTGTTCTAGGGTGGGCGGCGTACAAACATTCTGTCACGCTACAAATAGCCATCGGCTGGTTCCCCGGCGACTGCAGAACGCATTTTGTTGTGCCTGACTCCCGATTGTCCGCGTTAGCATACAATTGAAGCCGTCGACCAATTGGAAATTCGGCTTCGGTTAGGTTCGCCTGGGACACGGTGTGGTCCGACGAGGTAGGGACCATTCCTATGGAGTCGGCTGACCTCTTCCTTTTCATGGTAATCCCCTTAAGATTCTCTTGCTACCGAATGCTAGTATAGGGTTTCATGTGAGGCACGTTAGTTTATTGCCTGAAACTACTCCGTTACTTAGCGAGGGCACCGACTAGCTGGATCGTCTGATCGCACTAAATTGACCACAGTGAAAGTGTATCCTGATCAATAGCTGCTATCAATTACTCCACCGTTAACGCCTTATAAGGCGTTAAACGATAGTTAATGTGGCTATTTTGCGAACCCAACCCCGTAATAGACCAGGATACGAGAAAAAAATTGATTTCCCCGCTAAAAAACTCTTGACAGAGATGGTGAAGGATTTTATATTAAGGTCAAGGAAAGTCAAAGACAATTTAGAGGAGGTTGTGTTCGATGAATATGCTCCAAGAGATGATGTGGAACCCGGTGGCGACCGTGGAACGTGCTTTGCCCGCGGTTAACATCCGTAAGAACGATGAAGTCTTTGAAGTGGTGGTGTCTGTGCCCGGTTACGATGCGGACCGATTGGAAATGACCTGGGAAGACAAGGTCTTAAACATCCGGGGATCCCAGGGAACCGCAGACCGTGAGACAGACGGGTGGGCTTATCTCCGCCGGGAAATTCGTACCCCAGGATTTCACTATCGGGTTCAATTGCCAGCCGGGGCTAATGAGTCCCAGATTGCGGCCGAGCTCAAGGATGGACTCCTTACGGTCCGGGTACCCATGGTTCCGAAGCGAACCATCCCGATCCAAATCGATACAAAAACAGTGCCCATCAGTGAAGCATCTCAGTCGTAAGGAACGGTTTAAGGGTCCTCAATTCTGAGGACCCGCTTTTTTTTAGGGGGCCCTCGGGGGTTTATTTTGATTCGCGGCGATCAGCAAGACTAACGCGGCCGTTAAGAAAAAGCTTCCGGGTCCCGCCCAGACGGTGAGCCATCCGGGTATCCCAATGAAACTTGCACTAAACAAGAGCAAGATGGCGATTTGTGGTTGAATCCACAACACGGCAAGCGCCAGTGCGCCGATCACACTAGCCGCCCAAGTGAAGAGCGTGGGGGTGAGGTGCCACAGAGTCAGCGCGTGATGAGCGCCGCTGCGCCACAAAAAAGTCACCAACACCAAGCCTACCAAAGTGAGAATAAAGCTTAACGGTTTCATGCGGAGAGTTTTCCCGCTTTTGGTCAAAACATGTAGACCGGTGTCAAGAATATCGCGTTACAGCGTAGGGTGTGGGTGGCCGTCGCATGATATGGGTAAGAGTGGACAGACTGGTAATACCGACCGGGACTCAACTAATGTAGTAATTATTAGGCATTGAAAAGCTCATAGATTGCAGTAAAGTGGAGTATGGAACAGAGCCACGTGTCATATAGACGCGAAGTATTGGGGGAGCAGGGCATGCACACGCAAGTGGTGACCGTGCCAGCTAGTTGGCGCAAGATGGTAGCTGACTACGTGGCATTAACTAAACCGCGTATTATTGTGTTGTTGGTAATCACGGCCTACTGTGCGATGGTGGTGGCGGGCGGCAAGATGCCGAGCGTCGGATTGACACTGGTCACAATCATCGGACTGGCCATGTCGACGGGTGGAGCCCATGCCGTTAATATGTGGTACGACCGGGATATCGACCAACTTATGGAACGGACTAAGGCGCGCCCCGTGGCCGCTGGGCGTATGGCTCCCATTAATGCCTTGGTGTATGGCATCGTGTTGGAAGTGGTGTCCTTTATCGGACTTGGGCTTTTTGCGAATTGGATCGCGGCTTTCGCATCGCTCGCGGGGTATCTTTTTTATGTGTTTATTTATACGGTGTGGTTAAAACGGCGGACCCCTCAAAATATTGTGATCGGTGGTGCGGCCGGTGCATTTCCACCTTTGGTGGGATGGGCCGCGGTGACTGGGCAAGTCGGAGTGGCGGCATGGCTCATGTTTCTCATTGTGTTTTTATGGACCCCACCACATTTTTGGGCCCTAGCACTCTATAAGCAAGACGACTATAAGCGCGCAGGGGTTCCCATGATGCCCGTGGTGCGAGGCGAGCGTGCGACAAAAAGCCAGAGCGTGATGTATAGTGTTCTATTGCTGGTGGCATCGCTTTTGTTATATACCACACACGTGGTCGATCTGGTGTATCTAGTGGCAGCCATCATCCTAGGCGTTTCATTTATCGGCTACAACGTCTATTGCTGGCGAGAACGCGCACCGGAGGTCACCTGGGCTAAGCGCACATTTAAGTTCTCCCTTCTATATATGATGCTCATTTTTGTGGCCATGATTGTGGCCGTACCTCACTAAATCGTATAGAAATGGAAGGGAACACGGTGATGAAACCTAACTATCGAATTCTTGGGGTATATTTTGTCGGGGTGTTCATTGGAGCATTGGATACCAATGTATTGGGACCTGTATTTCCCCTGATCACTAAGAGTTTTCATATTGTCTTTGGATGGACGGCATGGACG
>JAJYPK010000021.1 GCA_021795465.1 Bacillota bacterium | reverse complement strand
CCGATCTCTCGCAGATTGCTCGGGAAGGCTTGGTCGCTGCCGCCGAAAAATGGGTCAAGCACGCTTAATCCTTCAACGTCTTCCCGGTTGCTCCATTAAAACAACGGCAATAGGGATCGGGTTTTTTGTGTCTAGCGCGGTCGCGAATGGGCATAAATTTCTACGGCTCGCTCGGTTAATGTTGATGGATTTGTTGATGGAACGCCTAATGGGGGTGGCAAGGCAAATAAAAAAGCCCCGAGATTGGCTCTGGGCTTCAAATGTTATGGAGCTGACGGTCGGACTTGAACCGACGACCTACGGTTTACGAAACCGTTGCTCTACCAACTGAGCTACGCCAGCAATGCACAAACTATTATACTACGCACACGTCCCAGACTCAACCGTTAACAACGTTTGTCGGCTGTCAAATCTTTCTTGCATGTATGGTTAAGGACCTTATTGGGGGTATACCCGATTGATGTATCCTGGTTGCAACGTATTCTGATTGGTTAAGCGTTGCAACAATGCGGTCGTTTTTAGTGTAGCAATCCCGGTCACAGGTTCTTTGACCATCACGTCGAACTTTTCCACCGCTTGAGTGACCGGTCCATTGTAAATACCTTCTAGAGGACCCGAATACACATGAGCCAAACGTAAAAGTCGTTGTAGTTCCACAACGTCTTGACCGATATTGCCGGGTCTTAACTCGCGTCGAATTTTCACATACGGTGTAATGCCCTCAATGGTGACCGGCGTACCCACAGAGACCAACGCATAGACTTGTTCCACGTCTCGGTTCAGCATTCTAAAACAGCCATGAGACGCGACCGTTCCCACCGACCATGGCCGATTGGTGCCATGAATTCCATAGATACCCCACGGTGTTGAAATCCGCATCCAACGCGTTCCAAAACCATCGCCCCATATCGATTTTTGAGTAACAACGAATTCACCACGCGGACTTGGTGTCCAAGGATTTCCGATCGCCACGGGATACGTCGAGAACCGTTTACCCGCCACATAGAGAGATAGGCGGCGTTTTAATACATTGATGACAATGCGTGTCCGCGTCGTGGCCACAGACGGCTTTTGATGAACAAAAAACACCATCGCGAATGACGCTATGGCCACTGCTAAAAAAAGTAGCGTGTATCGACGGCACCACGCGGTCATGGTAGATGTACCTCCCAGCATGACCACAGCGCATATGCTAACCAAAGCGCCGCCATCACTTTAGCGGTTGGAAAATCCAGAAGGGAAAAGAAGCTGTCGGATCCCAACCATGTGGTTAGGGCTCCCGCCGGTAGGACGGCAACGAGAAAAGCTGGAATCGCATGGACCAGCAATTTATAGCGGTCTACCCGAATTTTCCAACCACGTTTCGCATACCCGCGTAGGCGCCAGACTTCGGGAAGACCCAGGGCCACAATCGGCCACAAAATCATCTGCCACGCCATCCATCCGGGACGCTCATCCAATGGTAAGTCACGAAAACTCCAGGTAAGAATCACTAGGCCGACCAACATCATGACCGAAGATGCCAAAAGGACTACTCGCCTCATCATAGATTGTCCCCTCCTCTTGGAAGGTTTATGTGTCATTTGGACAGTTAGACTATGGAATAGGGGACGACGATCGCCCATATAATCGATACATGTCCCAGAAAAAATGAGGGATGAGTCCATGCGGGTACTGTCGGTGATAACGAGTATGGCAAGCCTAATATTGTCCCTACCGATGCTCCTATGGAGCGTAGGTCTTTCGGCATCGGCACTCGCCATGCTCCACTTTTGCGCATTCTTGATGACCATCCGGCTTTTATTCTTGGCTGCGACAATTACGACCCGGGACAGGGACATTCTATGGATAGGCGGGATCGCGGGGGTTATTGGAGCACTCACCAGCCAAATCGTATTACATTGGCCAGGAACCAGCACAAATCTAGCCCTGGCATTTGGTGCCTATGGAAGCCTCGGTGCTCGGATATTCCGATTGGATGTATTTACCTGGTGGTGGCCCTTTTTAATCACCCTATGGAGCGGTGCGTTATACGCCCTGGTAGGAATCTTGGTATTCCATCTGGCTCGATGGCGGAGGCTTCGTCTGACAGCCTAAGCCAGGACGGGAAATCGCACGTTTGCATACGGCTCCAACTACGGTGTAACGGAAGATTGGCCATAGTGGTCAAGTTCACGCCGAACACGCGCCATTTCATCATGGGTTAGCACGTCCGGCTCCCCAATTTGAAGCGCCATAAAGTAGAGTTTGGCGACCCACTCCACATCTAGCGCGTACTGATATGCCTCACTCAAAGTGGCGGCCACCGTCATCAAACCATGATTTTTCAACAGCACCGCGCCACCATTTCCAAGCGCGTTGGTTGCCTGATTAGCCAATTCTTTACTCCCGTACGTTGCATAGTCGGCCAAAGGCACCTCATCTCCAACCCGAGCTAACTGGTAATGGACCGCCTTCACGGGACGATTAAGGGTGGAAAAGATGGTCGCATAGAGTGAATGCGCATGAACAATCGCGTGAACATCGGTGCGGCGCTGATACGTCATACTATGTAGCGGCACCTCGGTGGAAGGGGCGCGCGTTCCGTCGATGACCCGCGTGCTTTCTACATCGACCCGGACCAAATCATCTAGGGACAGAGAGGCGAATGGAATGCCCGACGGCGTTATCCAAAAAGATCGCCCATCTTCGTCACGCACACTAAGATTGCCCGTGGTACCCGGGGATAGTTGGTCCTGAGAAAATTGGTGAGCTATGGCCAGTAGAGTCTCTCGCATAAAAATACTCCCCCCTTAGTAGGGGATTGTGAGGAAAGTGGAGCGGAAGACGGGATTCGAACCCGCGACCTTCGGCTTGGGAAGCCGACATTCTACCAACTGAACTACTTCCGCATGCACCTTACTGTAGCATCCCCACATCCTGTGGTCAAGGTTAATTCCTGACTCCTAATACAGTTCCTTCAAGGGAATCGTGTTGGTTCGCTCTCGACCCACGGACACCAACACCAGGGAAGTCCCCGTCAATTCACTGATCCGATCCAAATAAGCCCGCGCTTCTTTCGGCAGATCTTCGAGACGCCGCGCCTGATTAATCGACTGCGTCCATCCCGGCAAGGTCTCATATTCCGGTTCCACCAAGTCAAGCATTTCGGCACTGTCAGGGAATTCATGAATGATTTCGCCTCGATACCGATACGCGACGGCAATTTTCAGTTCAGCAAGGCCGTCGAGAACATCGAGACGGGTGACCGCAATGCCCGTTAACCCGTTAACCCGCGCTGCTTGGCGGAGGACCACCGAGTCCAACCAGCCAATCCGTCGGGGCCGACCAGTCGTGGTGCCGTATTCGTGGCCGCGGTCTCGGATGTCACTTCCTACCGAGTTTAAGAGCTCCGTAGGAAACGGACCATCCCCGACCCGACTGGTATACGCTTTGACAACGCCGTAAACCTGGTCGATTTTCGTAGGTCCGACCCCGGCCCCGATGCAGGCACCGCCTGCGACCGGGTGGGATGAGGTTACAAAGGGAAAAGTGCCATGATCAATATCCAACATGGTCCCCTGCGCTCCCTCAAATAATACCCGCTCTCCCTCGTCAATCGCCTGGTTTATAACCACCGAGGTGTTCGCCACATAAGGACGCATTTGCTCCCCATAGGCCAAATAGGTTTGAAGGACCTCGTCAAAATCAAATCCTTCGGCATCATACGCGCGAGCAAAGAGGCGATTTTTTTCATCCAGAACTCGCTTTAGACGGACCGCGAAAAATTCTGGTTGCAATAGATCCCCCACTCTTAAACCGACACGGGCGGCCTTATCCATATAGGCAGGCCCGATTCCCCGAAGCGTCGTTCCAAGCTTGTGAACCCCCAGGCGATCTTCGGATAGGGCATCCATCCGAGCATGATACGGCATAATCAGATGGGCTTGAGAGGAAATTCGCAACCGATCCGTCTTGATCCCGCGTCGTTCTAAGTAATCGATTTCTTCGAACAAAACCCTGGGATCCACCACGACACCTGCCGCAATGACGCACAGCTTGTCCCCATAGAGGATACCGGATGGGATGAGATGGAGCTTATACTCCTCTTCACCGACTACCACCGTATGTCCAGCGTTGTTGCCTCCTTGGTGGCGGACCACCATATCTGCTTCCCGGGCAAGAAAATCAATGACTTTACCCTTTCCCTCATCACCCCATTGAGTTCCTACGACCACTACTGCTGACATCTTTGCCTCGCCCCTTCACTCAACCTGGGTAATTTTGCTGCATCGGTGTTGTACTTAAGAACTTCCCAATGTCCTTTTTGAAAAGTAAGTTGACGGTGCCTGTGGGGCCATTCCTTTGTTTGGCCACAATGAGCTCAGTCACATCTGGGTTTTGAGACTCCTTTGTATAATAGTCTTCCCGATATAGAAACGCGACTATGTCTGCATCTTGTTCGATAGCCCCAGATTCTCGTAAGTCAGACAACATCGGTCGTTTGTCCGTTCGGCTTTCCACGGCTCGAGAGAGCTGGGAAAGCGCTACCACCGGCACATCTAATTCGCGTGCCAGTGCCTTTAAGGAGCGCGAAATGTCCGATATTTCTTGCTGCCGATTCTCTGCACGCCGTCCGGCCATGAGTTGCATATAGTCGATAATGACCAGCCCAATGTCAAATTGTGCCTTTAACTGCCGGGCTTTGGCACGGACCTCTAACGCCGATACGCCCGGGGTATCATCGATGAAAATGGGGGCTTCGCCGAGGCGCCCCAACGCGTTACTCAGCGTTGCCCACATGTCGTCGTCTAATTCTCCGGTACGGAGCCGTTGGCCTGAGAGTTCGGCCTCTGCACTTAAAAGCCGCAAGGCTAGTTGCTCTCGGGACATCTCCAAGCTGAAAATGGCCACGGGCACTTGGTCATAAAGGGCCACGTGGCGTGCGAGATTGAGACACAACATGGTTTTCCCCATGGATGGGCGTGCGGCTACAATGATTAAGTCGGACTTTTGTAGACCTGCCGTCATGCGATCCAAATCAGGAAACCCCGTGGGCAAGCCGACTAACTTCCCTTTGTTCGCATACAACTGTTCGAGGCGATTGAAGGTATCTAAGAGCACCTGATGGAGACGAACAAAATCGCGATGACCTCCTTGGGCCAGCGAAAAGAGATCCTTTTGTGCCCGATCCAAGAGATCGCGTGGCGTGGATTCGCCATGGTAAGCCTCCGTGACCAGGCGGGTCGACACCGCGATAATTTGACGCAAGAGACTTGATTCCTTGACCATACGTGCGTAATGCTCCACGTGTGCTGCTGTCGGCACCAAGGAAGCCAGTTCCATGAGGTAAGGGATGCCGCCCACGACCTCCAACTGGTTTCGTCCACGAAGTTCCTCACCCGTCATCACCACGTCGACGGCTTTGCCCTGATTAAATAAGCTCACCATGGCATCAAAAACTAACCGATGGTTTTCATGGTAGAAATCCTCGGTAGTGATATTTTCTACCGCCAACGCCACGGCATCGGGTTCGATTAGCATCGCACCGACCACCGACATTTCTGCATCTGGACTATGGGGCGGCATTCGTCCCAAATCTACGCTCACACCAACACCTCAGTCAGTAACTGCTCCACAGTGGAAATCAGAAAAATCTCTGGTCCATCGACCAGGACCGGCACGTCGGCCTGATTATCTTCTGGCACCAATACCCGTGGAATCCCCAACTGGCGAGCGCCGAAGATCTTTTCCGGAATGCCCCCAACCGGCTTGACACGACCCGATAACGACAGTTCGCCCGTCATAGCCGAGTCCGCGCGCACCGGAGTCCCTGTAAGCGCGCTGTACACGGCGGTGAAAATCGCCACACCTGCAGACGGTCCATCGATGTTGCCGCCCCCCACCACGTTGACATGAACATCATATTGGGTTAAATCCCGACCCGTCAACCGGCGTAGTACCGCCCCGGCATTAAATACCGAGTCTTTGGCCATATTGCCGGCGGTTTGATTAAAGCGCCATTGCCCACGACCCACTTCAGCCGCCGGGAACACGGCCGCTTCGATCTCCAAGACCAGTCCCTGATATCCCGCCACCGCTAGGCCTAAAGAACGTCCAACGGTGGGCGTGAGAATGACCGGTGCGTTGACCGGTGATAACCGCGAGCGGCTGACCACCTGCTGCATGATGGATGTTTTAATAACATCCGGACGCGTACCAGCTTGTAGAAACGCGACCGAAAACGCATCGGCGACAAGACTGACCGCACGCCTTCCTTCCAGGGTGTAACGCGTTACCAAGTTTGATGCGCCGGATTCCATGGTGACACCGAGGCGCTCTGCAGCACTATCGGCGATACGGCTCACTTCTGCCGGTGTCAGTGGCTCAAAATAGATTTCCGCGCACCGCGAACGGAGTGCGGGCGAAATATCCTCGGGGCTTCGGGTCGTAGCCCCAATGAGCACGAAGTCGGCGGGAGCCCCTTCTTGGAACAGCTTATGCACGTACTGAGGAACATTGGGATCATGCGGGTCGTAATAAGGGGAGTCGAAACGCACCCGTTTATCCTCCAGGACTTTCAACAACTTATTTTGGAGAACGGGGTCCATTTCTCCAATTTCATCGATGAAGAGAACCCCACCATGGCTTTCCGTCACCAGCCCGGTCTTCGGCTCTGGGATCCCGCTCTCGGCGAGATCCCGGCGTGCTCCCTGATATATCGGATCGTGAACGGAGCCGAGAAGAGGATTGGTCACTTCGCGAGGATCCCAGCGCATCGTGGTCCCGTCCGTCTCGACGAAAGGTGCCTCCTCTCCAAAGGGGCTTTGATTGAGCCTACGGGCGACGGCTAACACCAGCCGGGCCACCGTGGTCTTCCCCACACCGGGCGGACCATAAAGCAAAACATGCTGAGGATACGGCGACGCAAGCTTGGCCAATAACCCTTGGATGGCCGGCTCCTGGCCCACCACCTGGTCCAAAGTTTGCGGACGCATGATTTCCAGAGCCGACTCGGCGAGTCCACCTTCATTGAGTTTTGTGAGTTTTTCCAGCTTTTCTAAGGTTTCCGGTGTTTCTGGCCCAGTATCCTCTTTCAGGATCTGATTACGAATATCCCGCACATATTCTTCATGACGATCTTGCATTTTCTCGGCGATACGCTTTTCCAAGTCATCTTCCAACGTACGGCGCGCCAAGAGATCCGCTAATTCATCTTCCAATTTATCCAAAATCCCCGGTATTGCCCGGGGTTCGGGAACCGAGACCAAAGCCGGGTCTTCCTGGATAAGTTTCTGCAACGCCAGGACACGCTGCTCCACCTGTTGCGAGCGAAGGAGTTTTAAGGCTTGGAGTTTTCCCGCTCGCAGAATCAGCCGTTCAGGCCCATATATCTGCATAATGATTTCTTGTAACGCATCCACGCGACGAATGATAGTGGATTCCTCTGCTCGCCGACGCCGTGCTGTCGCGCGGGGTTTCGGTTTCTTATCTTCCAACTCGTCCGCCACTGTTTTCCCCCTCTTCAAACGTGCCACCACATCATGATCCGTCGCTATTCGGCAACCACCTGCACCGTAATATCGGTTTCAATCCCCGGATAGAGGTGCACCCGTGCCGCCGCTTGCCCCATGTGCTTTAGGGGGTCCAACGAAATTTTTTTGCGGTCAATCTTAAATCCCAAAGATCCTAGTGCCTTCGCGACATCCGCGTTGGTGACGGCTCCAAACAGTCGTCCTCCTTCACCAACCCGGGCCTTAATCTCAACAACGCGATCTTTAAGGTTCGTGGCCAGTTGCACCATCTCGGCGCGTTCTTTTTCGATACGTTTCTTATCTCTGGCTTTCTGATCGGCAACCTCGCGTTCTTTAGCTGCCGTTGCTTCGCTGGCTAATCCTCGCGGAATCAGGTAGTTTCTCCCATACCCGTCCTTAACCTCAAGCACATCTCCCGTTTTCCCGGTTCCCTGAACATCGTGAAGCAAGATAACTCGCATAAGTAATCTCCTTCGTGTAGTGTTTTCCCTGGCCCTACCCCTACGGTATGGATGCACCAGCAAGGGGGCAGTGGTTGCAACAATCGGAATTGTTGGATGACTGGTCTTTTCTGTCTATCAAGCTTTAGAGGGCATGCTCACTAATCGCTTCTACAAGGGCGGACTGCACTGCTAGGCCAAGTCTCTCGGCGTTCACACCACGATAAAGCCGATTTTAGCCAATCGACGACCATCAGTTTTCGGGAAAGGCCGGACGTGTGGTGAAAATCCACGTGCATCCACCCCTCAATTTTAAAATCAAAGAGCACGCGGGGCGTGCTCTTGATGTCTATTCAATACTAAAAGGCAAAAGCGCCATCGTCCTGGATCGCTTAATGGCAACCGTCAACTGCCGCTGATGCTTTGCGCAGTTTCCAGAAATTCTCCGTGGTAAAATCTTACCACGTTCTGTGATAAAACGGCGCAATCGGGTTGCTTCTTTAAAATCCACTTGGTGCACTTTATCGACACAAAACGCACAAACTTTCTTCTTGGGTCGACGCCCGCGTTCCTTACGCATCAATGACCTCCTCTCTTAAAAGGGCAAGTCGTCAGGGAGGGCTACATCATCGCTCATGGGTGTATCCTGAGGTTGTCCTTCACGGGGCCGGTCCAAAAACCGCACGTTATCAGCGACCACTTCAGAGACTCTTCTTTTTGTCCCATCCTGGGCTTCGTAACTGCGCACTTGAAGTCGTCCTTCGACTGCCACTAAACGACCTTTTGTAAGGTGATTACCGACCGTTTCGCCTAACTTGCGCCACGCCACACAGTCAATGAAATCTGCTTCGCGTTGCCCTTGTTGGTTCGCAAACGGACGGTCCACCGCGAGCGAAAACGAAGCAACTGGAACCCCTTGGGGTGTGTAGCGCAATTCGGGGTCCCTAGTTAAACGACCAATGAGGATAATGCGATTTAACATAATGTCCTCCCCCGGCTAGCTATTCTGGTTTTTTTCTTCAACGTCATCAATACGGACCACAATAGACCGTATGACGTCATCATGGATCTTCAACACACGGGTTAATTCGTTACCGATTTCGCCTTCGCCAGTAAACGTGACAACCATGTAAAATCCTTCGCCGTACCCATCAATTTCATAGGATAGCTTACGACGTCCCCATTTCTCAGTCTTTTCTACGATGCCATTTTGCTGTTGGATGGTTTGGTTGTAACGCTCAATATCAGCGGCGACTTGTTCTTCTCCAAGGTCCGGCTTCAAAATATACATGAGCTCATAGTGAGCCAATACTTTTCACCTCCTCCACGGTCACCCACGGGTGTGGGGGCTCCGTATTTCACCGGAGCAGGGTGGTGTGGGAACATCCCATACATCAAACAGTATAACAGGTCTACCCATCCGTGACAATTCGAGGGTTGTGGGTGAGGGCTTCACGGACCCCGGTCGTCCGCAACAAAACTGCTACGACGGAGTCTCTTCGATAATAACCCGCTTCACAGAACGTTCGAAGTCTTTACGGGTAAGCATAATACGATGGTTACATCCTCGGCACTTCAGAGCAAAGTCAATGCCAGTCCGGGTAATGATCCACACTTTACTCCCACACGGGTGAGGTTTCTTAAGCTCCACGATATCATTAAGATGATACTGGGGCCGTTCCATGAGCAGTTCCTTTCTGTGCCATGCCGGCCAACGTGATCCCGTCTTCATAGAGGGCTTGGGTGATTTTCTTACGAAGCAGCCTGTCGTAAGCTCCCTGATTATCGACGGTTGCGGGGGCCGACACGGTCCATGAGATTTGAGCGCTAGCAAATGCGGTTACACCCGTGACCGTGGCACCAGAAACTCCATCCGCTTGGGCTGCCGTCACGGCTCGTTCCAAGGATTTATTGACGCGCTCTGGGTCTTCCTCGGGAGAAATTGGTACTAAAATCGATACACTACTGGTCCCACGTGAGTGATTTTGAACTTCTAGGATCAATCGATTGGGGACAATCACCAATTCCCCAGTAGTTCCCGCCAGGCGCGTAATCCGAATGCCTACCTCACGCACGGTTCCCGAGAGGGTGAGATTAGGGAATGTGACCTGTTCGCCGACAGCGAATTGGTCTTCATACAGCAAAAAAATTCCTGTCACCACATCTTGAACCAGACCTTGGGCACCAAAACTCACCGCCAAACCTAAGATCCCAGCACTTGCGACGATTGATGCCGTTTGGATATGAAATCCCGAAAGAATCATCACGATCGCAATGAAATCAACCACATAACGCATGATAGAAGCCATAAGTCGATAAATGGTAGCGCGCCGCGGGGGAAGACCACGACGTGTGTCACGCTTCTCTGCCCGAGATAACAATGCTTGAAAGAAACGCACTGTTAGCGCTGCCGAGACCAAAATGAGAACGGTCTCCACTAAGTGTCCGGTCCAATAATTGCCTAAGATATGTTTCATAGCATGAAACCCCCACCCAATCGACTGATGTGACCAAACCACCCGACAAACATCATAGCCAGCGGTGCCTTGTGAAGCGCATGGGAAAACGCGCTATGGGAAATCATCGGGAGGGCAAGGACAATC
Organism: Bacillota bacterium; assembly: GCA_021795465.1. Taxonomy (GTDB): domain Bacteria; phylum Bacillota; class Sulfobacillia; order Sulfobacillales; family Sulfobacillaceae; genus JAKADJ01. The sequence goes on along the minus strand of JAJYPK010000021.1, from coordinate 23,047 downwards.
GTGGCGACAATTCCGACCACCAAACCGTGCTCAAAAAGTCCCGCTAAGCCTCCACCCACTTTGTTAAGCATGCCGGTCACCTTGAAGGTTCCAATGACTCGAGTTATCACCTCTCCAATTATTCTCCCGACGAATTCGGCGAGGCCAATAATTAGGAGGAACACCAAGATCCCAATAATCACGTGGGCGAGGTGGAGCGCATCCTGGTGAGCCCCGGGAACATGAGTCGCCGGGGCTGGCAGCATGTGTGCCACCCACTTTCCGATGGGCAACGAGGACATAAGGATCGTGGTGGCGTATTTTTGATAATGGGCCGCAAGAGCCACGCCCACCACATATCCCGCCAGGCTAAATAGCACGAGTATCAATCCCCGTCGAAGGCCACTGAAGGCCCCGATTACGATATATGCGATTACGACGAGGTCAATCCAGTCCATCGCAACGACTCCTTTAAAGCATATTTTCAACCGATGGATCGCATCAGCTATTCAACGCCGGCGAGAAGGTGCCCGCCACACCATAAGAAGATAGGTACACGCTAACGCCAATAGGGCCGGGTCGGTTCCCGCCCCTCCGCGGAGAATCATAAGGCGCGTCGCCCAGTACGCACCGAAACCAGCGGTGATAGCAATAAACACGTCGCGCGCCACGGGAGCCGCCTGGTGCCCTTTGTCCAACCGTGCCACCAACAAGCCTGCCTGGCCAGCCAACGTGACGAACCCAAAGGCGACGGGATAGGCCATCATCGGGGGCAACTTGTTAACGAAAAGTGAAACATTTAGTGCGACCAACACCGGAAGCAAAACGGCCAGAACGACCCCCAAGATTACGTACCAATGGCGCATCACAAATGACCAGCTTTCACGGTGAGGTACACAGCCGCGGCAAGGATCAGGATCCACCAAATGTTTCGCGACGAGAAAGAAAACCTTCTACCAGTTTCCGCCTTTGGTCGGGGAGGGGCGTGACCCGTCCGTAACGCACGTTCGGTGCGAAAGTCTTCCCGTTGCCGCTGCGTTTCCAAGCGTTGCGATCGTTTAAGATGCGTAACCGAGCGATTGAGATGGCCTTGCTTGCGGTATGCCACAGACAGGTTACGATGAGCCGGTGCGTAATTTGGGTCCGACACCAAGGCGAGCGTATAGTGTTGAATTGCATTTTCTAGTTCTCCGCGTTCCAAATAAATATTCCCCAAATTCGTCAACGACGGTGCATGAGCCCGATCTTTGGTGAGAGCCGTGATAAAATAGCGCTCGGCCGTATCTAATTCAGCCGTTTGCGCATAAATTACTCCAATCTTGTTATATCCTTCTGGCCGCTCCGGATACTGGTCGACCACTTCTTGAAAAATACTCATCGCCTGGTCACGATGCCCAGACTGCCAGGCTTGTGTACCATCCATAAGCATTTTTTGCCCTCTAATGTCCCACGTTTCCAAAACCACGCCACCTATAGCAAATTTTGGTCTTGATCTGACTTCAACAACGGTACCCATATCAGTGAGGCCACGCCGCCCATCAACGGATACAACATCGCCACCATTCCCTGAAAACCGCAAAACGACAAAGGGAGGGTGCCGATTAACCCCACGCCCCAACGGCGCCCAACGCGGTCTACGAACGCAAACGCTTCCGCAATCCCGGTTGTGAAGAGTGCTGTCCACAAGCTGATTCCAAACAAGAGTCCCAGCGTCGAATGAATGTGCCTCGCGGCTTCTAGCAACGGTAAATCGCCTACCGTCGGCAGTCCCAGTAACACCCGATGTTCCAACAGTGCCATCGCGGTCAACAGAATCGCCCCAAGTAAAGCCGCCCGTCCTGTATCTCGTCGCGAGGGCAGGGACCCCCCTACCGCGAACAATACCAAAATTGCCGTGAAGATATTATACGACACATATAACAACGCTGACAAAGGCCATCCATGAGGCGTTACGAGAGAAGTCTTGGCCCATGATGTTCCTCGAGGAACATAGATCCATGCCACCACCAGAGTCAACAGCATCGAATAGGGCACAACGATCGTGTTCACCAACATCATGAGTTGCACCCCAAAAAACACGACCAATAAAATCAACATCAGGGTAATGCTACTCCCGACCCAGGTCGGGACCCCCACCAATTGGTGCACGGTTGCCCCACCTCCTGCGACGACCACGCCAAGCCCCGTAACTAAAAAAGCCAGGGTGACTCCCTCCCGGGTGCCTCCGTACATCCCTTTCGGTGATGAAGCCGCCACGACACCTCGTCGCCCCTGCTCTAAAGCCCGCCACCCTATCACGTAAAACAGCAAACCCGCCACCAAGATTCCTATGGTACCCCACGACTTATACCGAGAGAAAAACTGATAAATTTCCTGGCCACTACTAAATCCTGCCCCTGCGATCGCCCCTGTGTACGTCAACCCGACTCTAATCCACCGCATCATCGTGTACCCCCTTGTGATCTGTGGTACTTCTATGCCGCAAGTCGGGTAAAATAGTCGTAGCAGATAATCGGAGGGGTAGTCATTGGGAGAATCATTAGCGCCTATTCCTGGGGTGCAGGCCCAGGGCACGGAAGGAAGGTTTACAACGGAGGGCCCGGATGCCTTACGCCCTGCAGTGCAAGCCCTGCGTTGGCTATGGCGTCATGAAGGGGCTCCCGAAGGCATCTTATGCATAGGAACTGACCGTTCTACCGGGGACTCCCTCGGCCCGCTGGTCGGAAGCGAACTACACCACCGCATAACATCCATCCCCGTGTGGGGAGTGATGGAACGGCCCGTCCACGCGGCCAATTTACAGATCCTCTTAAAGCACCATCCAGATTTGAATCAGCGGCGCGTCCTCGCCATAGACGCCTCTTTGGGTAAACTGAATGATGTGGGTAGTATCGTTATCGGCCCCGGGCCCCTCAAACCAGGGGCCGGAGTCAATAAACAGCTCCCTCCCTTAGGAGCCTACCACTTAACCGGAACGGTCAATGTTAGCGGCTTTATGGAGTATTTTGTGCTACAAAATACTCGATTGTTTCTGGTTATGCAAATGGCGTCATTTATCGCGGGAGCGGTTACTAGAAGCCTCTCCTCGTGACCGTTGGCGGGATGAATGAGCCATATCTATTGCCTGTCGCTCTTCTTGGCTTAACGCATAGCGACTGTCCTTGGCTTCTATTGGCTTGGCGTACACGCGCACTTCCTCGCGACCCCAAAGGCTTGTCATAACCCAGCCGTCACCCATGTCATTAAGTACCGCCAAAGAAAACGACAAATCCGCGCCGGTATCGCCGAACGGATTAAATCGGACCATGCCCAGTCTATCGAAGTTGCGGTGCTGCCGAGATTCCAACTGTTCGACGCGATGCTGCATATCTTGCACTGTCTGAGACGCGGTTTGCGCCTGATTTTTCGATTCCATCATCACTTCTTCCACGGTTTGACCCGTATCACCAAACATTTGCATGTAGCGACGCTTCCACCTTGTAGCACGACTCATCGCCACCACTGCAAGAACCAGGGCGATCAACCCCATCACCCCGGAACCCAACGATACCCAAATCACTGGCAGAGACAACAACATCGACATCAATCACGGCCTCCAATCACAAAAACGCCCATCCGTTTAATTTTAACCAACCAAGTACTGCCGACACCACCAGAGCCGGCAGGAGGTCCGCAATTTTAATCACCGTACGATCCAAGATAAAATTGACACCAATCGCAGCGATCATCAGTCCACCCACCACGGTAGCATCTTGCATTGGAGCACCGTGCAGGATCTGAGCCACGCCGTGGGCTAGTAGGCTTAGACTCCCCTCATAGATCACGGTGGGAATGGCGGCTACCACGACCCCCCAACCAACAACCGAAGTCAGAAGCATAGCGGTCGTGCCATCCAACACAGCCTTGGTTGCAAGAATGGTATACCGACCCGTCATTCCCTCTTGAATTGCACCCAATATGGCCATCGCTCCTACATTAAAGATCAGCGTCGCCGCGATAAAGCCCTTGGCAAATCCTTGGCGTTTAACGCGGGCCTCTGCCCAGTGCCCAAACCGTTCCAATCGCATCTCTAACTGAGCAACCGATCCAAGCCATCCACCTATGACCAACGAGAGCAATGTGTTTACCGGGTCCGGTAGAAACCATGCCATTTTGAATCCAATCAGAATCACAATGACCCCAATCAGGCGCAATGCCTGTTCTCGAAAACTTGGGTGTAGTCGGCGCCCCCATACAATACCAATCACCGACCCTACAATTATGCCAATCCCATTAAATATAACGCCAACCAAGTGGTTCATGTTCCGCGAGGAACGCCCCTTCCCGTCATCCCACCCATCAATGTTCCTCGCGGAACATTGATGGGTGGCGTTTATACCACAAAATCCGGGTTAGAGCCGGGATCGCGTGGATCATGTTGCAACAACTCTATGATGCGCTCTAGTTCATCCACACTACGATAGGGAATCTCAATCCGACCCTTCGCTCCATCGCCGCGCAATACGACTTTCGTTCCCAGCACACGTCGCAAGCTTGTTTCTGCCGAGCGAAGATGAACATCGGGGTTCGATCCAGTCGATTCTGTGGAAGTCACTGAGAGCCCCTTACCTTCCTTAAATTTCTCAATCTCGGCTTCTAGTCGTTTAACCGTCCACTGTTCATCCCGTGCCCGCTGGGACAATAATTTTTGTGCTGGTGGAACGATCGCTAGCACGGCCTTGGCGTGCGCAAGAGTGAGATCTCCCATCGCAATCCAGCCTTGTATTTCTTCGTCCAATCCCAGGATTCGTAGATGGTTCGTGATGTGTGGTCGACTCTTGCCGACTCGATCGCCAATTTGTTCCTGAGTCCACCCCAGTTCCTGCTGCAGCTTTTGATATCCTTTGGCCACTTCGACGGGGTTCAAATCAGCCCGTTGCAGGTTTTCGACCAGGGCCATTTCCATGGCCTCGTGGTCACTCACGTCACGCACCACCGCAGGAATTCTTTCTAGGCCGACCAAACGCGCTGCGCGTACCCGGCGTTCACCGGACACTAATTGAAAACGGTCTCCCCATGGACGCACCAGTATCGGTTGCAAGACTCCCATCGCTTTAATCGATTGACTCAATTCAGCAAGCGCTTCGGGATCAAAGTGGCGTCGTGGTTGAAAGGGATTAGGATCGATGAGTTCTAATTCTACCTGGTTGTCCGTAGACAGCGATTCCGACATCTTGCTGTTTTCCGGAATCAACGAGGCTAGCCCTCGCCCCAACCCTCGTGATTTAGCCATTCTCGATTACCTCCTCCGCCAATAGGCGGTACCCTTCCGCGCCTCTCGATTTGGCGTCATAACGCATGATGGGAAGTCCATGACTGGGAGCTTCCGATAACCGCACCGTGCGCGGAATTACGGAACGATAGACTTTGTTCGTAAAATGATTACGTACCTCTTCCGCCACCTGGGTCGCTAGGTTAGTGCGTCCATCGAACATCGTCAGCACGACCCCCTGCAATCGCAAGACCGGGTTTAATCGTTGTTGGACCAGATCAATGGTGGCCAACAACTGGGAGAGGCCTTCCAAAGCAAAAAACTCACATTGAATGGGAATGATCACCGAGTCGGCTGCCGTCAGCGCATTAATGGTCAAGAGGCCAAGGGATGGCGGGCAATCTATAAAGACAAAATCGTATCGCTCCCGAATTTTCATCAAACGATCTTTAAGCAAGGTCTCTCGGTGCGCTTTGTGTGCCAATTCCACTTCTGCACCGGCCAGATCCAGAGTGGCTGGAATCAAGTGCAGCCCAACCACGTCGGTTGGGACGAGCGCGTCCATGATATCGCCTTCACCTAACAATGCATCGTATACCGACTGTTCCATCAGGGATTTGTCCACCCCCAGGCCCGTTGTCGTATTACCCTGGGGATCGATGTCGACGGCTAACACCCGTTTCCCGGCATCGGCGAGGTAAGCGGATAAATTAATCACGGTCGTTGTCTTGCCCACGCCACCTTTCTGGTTGGCTACCGCTATAACCTGACCCATCGATTTATTCGTCCCCCTGCTTGACGTAAACTCACGTCGGTCTGTCTTGTTACCTTATCACTTAAGGAGTTCTTGAGTCGTTTTAGGCACACAAGACTCTTAACAACCTCTTTGTGACATCCTCAGTATACCAACCTTCAGACGTGCCCAGGAACCATTACTGTGACTTTGTGAGCTGCCCCGTTTGGGTTGTCCAGGTAAAACTTCGATCGACCATTCATCCGCCCCCGCAAACGACAGCCACCATGGGCAACCGTCGTCAACAGCAATGTGGATCAAGGCGGGGATAGAATGCGTGCGATGGGCCACATACGAGACGATATCGATGGGAAAGTTGCTTGGTGCCAGCCTGAAAGCATGTCCCCCCGAACCGTCGGTGACGGCACCTGCTTAAGAAGGGCAGTGTTCTCGGAAATAAACCGGCTGCATGGGTGATCGACCGGGATCTTTTCCCACACTCTGCGGACCACCCGGTGCGGACAATCGCAGTCATAGCGATCTGCTTGCGCCGTGGCCTGATACATCAATGGTCGGCTACCAATCCAGCGGAGGAAAACCTGTTCTTGTTCGTGATTCGGGTAACGCCGAAACCGAAAACCATCAAGCACGGCGGCGTCCTCCTTGTGCTGGTTTCTGTCCATTATATCATTAGGCAACCATCCTGAACCAACACGAAATGCTGTACGCAGCGTACACTCGACGGTTGCTTAGGCCCCCCCTAAAAAGATGCTCCCCGCCGTCACCCCGGTCGAACGGCGCGATGCGAAGTCTCGTACAACCTTAGGAAATGCGAGACACCACCGCACTGGAGGGTCTAGGGGAAGCCAAGAATTTGTTAATTAGTAAATACTGGAGACCGAAGGGTACTAATGCAGGGCCCCGCCACCTGACGCATTGGTCGGAACCGGCTACAGTGTAGGCGTTGAAATGGCGAACACCTAAAGCGCCCTATGTCGAAATCCAAACACCGAAACAACCCGGTAGGCCACCAATCAGAGGGCATCTTATGTTGAAAAGAGGCCGTTAAAGTCGTCCCAATTTAGACCCCTGCCGTGGGAATTCGGTCGGAGTCGAGGACACCTTTCTGATCCTAGCAACCCAGGGACGATCAAGCGGCTGCACCGCGCCCCCCAACCTCCCAACAAACGCCCCGTTGCGCTCCAATTCTTGATAACCCGACTCACCCAAAGGAATGATGACGGTTCCTCCCAACCGTGCCAGCGGCACGGTCAATTCTATCGCAATCATGACGCGCGCTACAGCCCGTGCTGTTACGACGTCAAACTCCGCCAAAGCCGTGGGGTCGACTCGAGGCCACATTTCCGCTCGCTCACACACCACGGATACATTAGTTAATCCGAGCCGTTCTACCACGCCTCGTAAAAAATCTACTCGTTTATTGCGACTATCGACCAACGTCCACAACCAACGAGGTCTTACGATCGCTAGGACCATTCCTGGCAATCCAGACCCTGATCCGATGTCCACCGCCGAAATCGCGTCATTGGGTTCATTAGCGTCTATCAAGGGCAACCACGAAAGGGCGTCAAGAACGCCCTTTCGCCAAAATTCTCTCGGGGAAAATGCGGTCAGATTGATGGGTGCACGCTCTACCAACTCCGCATAGACTCTAAGGTATTCAATCGTGTCGGTGTCGAGTCCCCAGTCGCGCAATGCCTCCAAAATGTCTCGATCTATCATAGTTAGCCGCCCTTAATTAGATCCGAATCAGCTTTTAGCCGGAGCGCCTCCCGCAGCACCATTCATGGGCTTACGCAGCAATAATGTAGTCTGAACTACTTGGAACAAGTTGGAGACCACATAGTAAATCGACAACCCGGCGGGAAAATTCGATGCCACATACCCAAAGATGATGGGCATCATCCACAGCATCATCTTTTGACTGGCTTCCATACCGGGTTGCGGTGGTGTCATGGCCATGGTTTGTTTCTGCATAAAAAACGTACTGGCGGCTACTAGGATGGGCAACACATAGGTGGAATCCGGTACCGATAGATTTTGCCATAACCATAGGCCATGATGACCCACATAATGAAAGCTACGAAGCACATCAAACAAGCCATACATTACCGGAATTTGCAGTAACAGCGGCAAACATCCCGCCGCTGGGTTCACCCCTTCTTCTTTGTATAACTTCGCCATTTCCGCTTGCAATACCTGAGGCTTCCCTTTATGTTGCTTTTGCAATTCGCGCTGCCGCGGACCTACTTTCGCCATCTTTTGCATGGATCGTGCTTGCACGACCCCGAGTGGCAACAACACAATTCGCACCGCAAGCGTTAACAAGATGATCCCGAAGACATAGTTCCCTCCGGCAACATGAGTAAACGTTTGAAATCCCACGCGAATGATGTCTAAAAAGCCGCTCCAAAGACCGCCCATGAATCTGCCTCCTCACCGCTTTTAAGGAACCGGATCATATCCCCCGGAATGCAATGGATGGCACCGAAGAATTCGGCGCATCGCCATCCATCCCCCTTTACCGACTCCGTACTTGGTGATCGCCTCGACCGCATACTGAGAACAGGTCGGGATATATCGGCATGATGGACGGGTCATAGGAGATATATATTTTTGGTACCCTCGAATTAACCCCACCATGATCCGTTTCATGACAAACCTACCTTACCTAATCACCTAAAGCACCTAAGTCCAACAAATTTGCTACCGTTTAAGACATCCTGCTTTAGTTAAAAGACGATTTGCAGACCGCAACAAGGTCTCCCAAGATGCTGTCAACATCGTTGTCTTTCCCAACAGCACTACCTGCCCGCACGGCTGGATTCTCTCTTCGAACGTCGCGACCAACGCTCTCAAACGGCGTCGAATTCGGTTTCTCTTGACCGCCGACCCCGCAGAACGTTGCGCCGCAAACCCGAATCGTGTAGCCTCATTCCCTGCAGACACAATGAAAAGGACCATATAGCGGTCCCCAACGGTATGCCCTTCTCTAAATACACGACCGAATTCCGTTCGCTTCTTCAATCGCAAATGTCGTTGCATCGCCCGCAGTTTCTCCTACACGCTGAGGCGCTTACGCCCGCGGCTACGTCGACGCTTTAGCACCGCGCGGCCAGCACGCGTACTCATTCGATTACGAAATCCGTGGACCTTGGCACGATGGCGGCGATTAGGTTGAAATGTCCTCTTCACTGGTCAGTCACCTCCCGCCTTCTACGCAAATGTGGCTTTATTATAGCCACCGCGCATACCGTGGTCAAGAACATGCGCGCACTCGCTAGCAGCGCGGTTTACCTTAACCTAAGCCGTTGAGCGAGAATCCACTCATTTTGAGGTCCGTCAAGCCGTGACTGCCCTAAAAAGGTTACCGGTACGGTCTGAAGATTTAACTTGTCACTTAAATCTGGTTCCTGCTCTACCATCACCACCACACTAGTAATGAGGCCGCTGGCCAACGCCATCCCATGAGCCACACGCACGGTCTGGCTACATCGGGGTCAGGTTGGAACCGTAAGCACAGCCAAGCTAATTGACTCTTTCTGCCTGCCGAGAGCCTCTTGCACGAGCGGAGAAACGATCCGACGTCCACGACTCAGCGCGACCACCATCTCGGTGAATGTATCCCATTCCAGACCTCTGGGACGCCCCGCAAACCATAAACGGGGTCGCTCTCCGGGTAATCCTAACCCCCAATGAGGAAGATTCCTCGGATACCAAGACCACGGTACATCCCAAGAGAGTCTAGCTTCGCTCCGTACGGCAACAGCAGGGTGATTGTAAAGAGATCTGCTTAACGGCTCCCGGTTATCTCCATCGAAGAGACCTGCCACTGCAGTTATCTCAATCGGGTCGATGAGATCTTGCCACTCTTCATCCACGCATCAAACCTCCCCATTGAACACTAATGATTGCTCTCTTCATTCCGAATAAACCCAGACTTTTTTAAATGCCAAGTTGGTGACAAATCGTGAATATTTGACATGAGTTGGCATAAAAAATTTATCCAAAAAAACCTCTGTTATCAATTGAGAGACCCTGTCCAATTTGCTATCATGAGTCCACGCCTCCGCGGCATTGCGCGGGGCCATCGTTATTTTATGACAAGATATCAACAGGTTGTGGATATCTTTGTGGATTTCTTGTGAATAGTAAAGGTTCTTTAAATTAGGAGGCGTTTTCATGCTTGAAGTCGGCCTGGACACCCTTTGGACGGAGGTTGTAGAACGGCTGAAGGGTGAGCTGTCCACCCCTAGCTTCGAAACCTGGGTTCGTAGCGTCTCACCGCGAACTATGGACGACGACGAGCTTTCTCTCGCCGTTCCCACCGAGTTTGTTCGACAAATCATCGCCACGCGGTACGTCGGCCTACTCCGGGACGTTGTCTCTAAAATTGCCGGACGACCCATCGACATTCGTCTCGACATTGTCGCAAAACCTTTACCGATCCCAGCTTCCCCCGAACATCATCCAACTAAACTCCGGGAAACCGGCAATGCACCGACAGAACCTAGCGAATATCTCACGCGATTAAATCCCCGCTATGTGTTTGAAGCCTTCGTTGTTGGTCCTTCAAATCGATTTGCGCACGCAGCCTGTCAAGCAGTAGCCGAGATGCCTTCACGCGCGTATAACCCATTGTTCTTGTATGGCGGAGTAGGTTTGGGTAAAACTCACTTAATGCACGCCATCGGTCACCATGTCTTAAAATTGTCACCCAATGCGCGTGTCTTATATGTCGCTTCTGAAATCTTTACCAATGAGCTCATTAACGCCATACGAGACGACAAAATGGTAAGTTTTAGGCAACGGTATCGCGGCATTGACGTCCTTTTGATTGACGACATTCAATTTGTGGCCGGAAAAGAACGCACCCAAGAAGAATTTTTCCATACATTTGAGGCACTTCACGGTGCTCGCAAACAAATTGTGATCACCAGCGATCGACCGCCGAAAGAAATCCCGACCCTCGAGGAACGACTTAGATCCCGTTTTGAATGGGGACTGATCGCCGACTTGCAGCAACCCGACATGGAAACCCGTACCGCCATTTTGGCGAAAAAGGCCCAAATCGAAAATCTTTGGGTCCCAGACGAGGTCCTGCAGCTCATTGCGACTCAAATCAATAGCAACATCCGTGAACTCGAAGGCGCCCTCATTCGCGTTATGGCCTATGCATCAGTGACGCGCCAAGAACTTACGCCAGAATTAGCTCTCGAAGCCTTAAAGGATGTCATTCCTAAAACGGTGGCGAAACCCATCACGATTCGACTAATTCAAGAAGAGGTCGCTCGCCATTACGAAATGCGAACAGAAGAGTTTAAAGCTAAAAAAAGGACCCGAGCTGTTGCCTATCCCAGACAAGTCGCGATGTACATTGCTCGTGAAATTACCGATGCCAGTCTTCCTAAAATTGGGGATGAATTCGGCGGTCGCGATCACACAACCGTCATGCATGCCTGCGAAAAAATTAATCGGGAGCGACATGCAGACGCGCAGTTGTCGAGTATGATTGACTCAATTATTACTCGAATTCGGTCGAAGTAACGACAAACCAGGGGGATAACCAGTGGATAAAAAAGCTTCATTCTGTGGACGATTGTCGATATATGCACAACTTTCCACAGAGGCGTCGAATCACGCTTTGAGCCCAGGGGATAACCCAGAAAGTTATCCCGATGTTGTGCGAAGCCAAATCCGTTGTGCTGTATGAGGTTTCCACAGTTATCCAAATTATCCATAGGTCTTATTATGACTACTAAAGTTTTATGATCCAATATCCATCATAAAGGCCCGACACGACAAAGACGAACTTCGTGCACCGCCCATCAATCCATCATTTCAGGGAGGCATTCCTCGTGCATTTTACCGCTAGTCAAGATCAACTCGCTCGCGCTCTATCCCAAGTAAGCCGGATCATTCAATCTCAGAATTCCATGCCGATTTTAGGCGGCATACAACTCATGGCCACCGACAATACTGTGCAACTACAAACTACAGATCTTTTTAGTCTCCTAACGGCAGAAATTCCCGCCATGGTACTAGAACCGGGTTACGTCGTAATACCCGGGGCGACATTTAGTGAATTAATCCATCGCTTGCCTACCGCGACGGTTGACATTGAATCAGACACAGGAACCGGCAAGACGGTTGTCAAGTATGGCCGCAGCAGGACTACCATCCATGGATTCGGGACCGAACGTATCCCGGAATTTCCTGGAATTGAAGGAAACTCTCAAGCCGCTATCGTCCCTGCAGGGGTATTATCCGAACTTGCGCGCCAAATTTTGTTTTCCTGTTCTAAAGACGAATCCCGACCGATTTTGAAAGGGATTCACATGGAACTCGGTGCCGGTAAGTTGGTGATGGTGAGCACCGACGGTAGTCGCCTATCGCATGCGTGGGTGGCGTTGCCGGACTACCGAGGACCAGAGATTAAAGTGATTTTGCCAGCCAAAGTCTTGCTCGAGGGATCGAAACTAGCTGGTGGACAGCAGCCCGTATCGATGAGCTTTGCTCCGGGCTTTGTCCGAATGGCAACCGATGATGCTATCCTTATCTCCCGCCTTCTGGATGGTGAATACCCTGAATACCAGCGAGTCATTCCTCAAACTTATCCCATACACATTCGGGTTCCGCTTTTGGAACTTAAAGGAAGTGTGGAGCGAGCCCACCTAATCGCCTCTAAGGACCGCTCTAATTCGGTCCGCTTTTCTCACCAAGTGGGAACGCTACAAATATCTTCTTCGGCCGCCGAAGTGGGGCAAGCTGAAGAGCAGCTCGACTGCGATAGCCAGGGTCAGGAGATGGAAGTCTTATTCAACTCGACTTTTATTCTCGACGCACTGAAATCTTTAACCGGCGAAGATCTCATCATGGAACTTTCGGGGGTACAGTCGGCAGCAAAACTTTTGGATGCCGATAACCCACAATATTTTCATATTGTTCTGCCCTTACGACAATTGGTCTAGCCTCAGATGCGCGTAGAGCAGCTAGAGATTTACCAGTTTCGGAACATTCAGGAGGCACACTTACCGTTAGCGCCCCACTTAACTTTAGTGGTCGGAAACAATGCGCAAGGCAAGACCAATGCCTTAGAAGCTTTACACCTCGTGCTACAGGGACGATCCTTCCGTTCGGGTTCCGAGCACGATTGGTTTCCGTTTGACGGCCCAGAGGCTTTTTCGGTATCGGCGACCGCCATGTCCCTTAGCGGATCGGCAGAAAGCCTTCAGCATAGGGTAGTTGGAACCCCACGCAGCCGCATTCACCGCGGGCGAGAGATACCGGTAGTGGTCTTTACACCTGACGACCTCAATCTTTCGAAGGGCTCGCCAAGTGATCGACGCCGCTTTCTAGATTCGACACTATCTCAATTGAATCCTCGCTACGCTAAGACCTTACGCCAATATCAACACGCGCTTTTGCAAAGAAACCGTGCGTTAAAGGATCCCCGTTTGGCGAGCGCAGTCGAGAGTTTTACCCCGGCCCTCATTACCCACGGCTTCTATCTCTGGCAAGAACGAGCTCGGATTCTCAGGCCACTGATCCATCACGCCCGTCAAATTCACGAGCGCATCACTCAAGGAGATAGTCTTGGCGCAGAGCTTCATTACGGAGGGAGTTCGGTTCCGATTAATTCTGAAGCCGAGTACGCCGAGGCTTTGGAGCGACGCGCAGTAGATGAGCGTTTACGAATGGTGTCGCTCGTAGGTCCTCACCGCGATGATCTGGAGTTGCAGATAGGGAATAGGCTTGCTGCCACGTTTGCTTCGCAAGGACAGCATCGGGCGGTGGCGCTGAGTTTGAAATTGGCGACCTATACATTGATTAAAGACGAATGGGGAGAAACACCAATGATCCTCTTGGATGATGTCTTGTCGGAACTCGATCCGCCAAGAAGGCAAGAACTGCTCTCGGTAATCAGCCAAAACGGACAACAAACCATCGTAACCGACACCGAAGCGCGCAGTTACGAGCATCTGGATCCCACCATCTACCAGGTGCAAAATGGCACATTCCACCAGTGGGATTAAAGACATGATCAAGGCGAAACCTATTCAGGCCATCCTAGAGGACATGCTTCAACACTATCCCTGGGAGACCGCTCACGCAACGAGACTCATGGGGCAGGTCTGGGCGGATACTGCGGGACCCACCATCGCGCGCAATTCTCGTTTGGTGAAAGTGCAGCAAGGCACACTCCATCTGGCGGTCACGACCGGAATGTGGAGCCAAGAATTGCAATTTATGAAACCCGACCTGATTCGTCGACTGAATGACCGTTTAGCGCCGGCATTGACGATTACCGACATCCGAATGCGCGTATCAATCAGAGCCTTTACTCCTGCACCAAAAGAACGCCAACATGTCGGTGAGCGGGGCTTTTATCTTCACGAATCAACGGCGGGGGAAAGAGACCTCGGCCGTGCGCTAGAGAAGGCGAGAGACCGCTATCGAGAAGCCGTCAAGGAGTGGCTGGAGTCCGGCTACCATCCCTGTCATATTTGCCACAGCCCTACGTTAGTGGAATACCCCATTTGTGGTGTGTGTGAAGGACGCGAGAACTTCTCGAACCACCCCTAAAAACCGTTAACGCTGGGACCCATAGGGTTTTCGCGTTCGCATGGAGGTGGTGTACAATAAGGATGTGAGAGGGGCTAAAGGATGTACTTGCATGTAGGACAGGACACAATGGTGGCGACCGACGCTATCGTCGCGATTTTGAGCAAGGACTTACTCGACACTTCCAAGGATGTCCGTGAGCTTTATGCTCGACAGCGCTCTGAAGGTAAGGTGGAGGGCAATCTGGCCGATGCCAAGTCCCTGGTGATTACGTCGCGGGGTATTATCCTATCGGGAATTTCTGCCTACACACTAATGCACCGCGCAGAGCGGTTAGACGAGCAGTTTGAGGAGCGTGGATAGGCTCCTATGATATACTGGAAACACAAGACCCGTGCGGGTCTCATCTCGTGTTTAAGGGGGACAATGCTATATGGCCGAAGAAACTCGACCCAGCTATAACGAAAGCCATATCCAAGTCCTCGAAGGGCTCGAAGCAGTCCGAAAGCGTCCAGGGATGTACATTGGTTCCACCGGACCGAGGGGCCTACATCATTTGGTCTATGAGATTGTCGATAACTCGATCGACGAAGCGTTGGCCGGCGTATGTGATCGTATTACCGTAGTCCTTCGGCGTGATGGTACCGTAGCCGTACGGGATAATGGTCGAGGCGTCCCCACAGGAATGCACCCCAAGGCGGGTATACCGACTCTTGAAGTGGTGTTAACTATGTTGCATGCTGGAGGAAAGTTTGGTGGGGGTGGATACAAGGTCTCTGGTGGCTTGCACGGTGTGGGACTCTCCGTAGTCAATGCATTATCGTCCGAACTGACCGCGCAAAGTCGTTTTGGTGGGGGTCTTTTTGCCCAGCACTATGTGAAAGGAAAGCCCCAGGATGTCGTTACTCGGATTGGCGACAGTAAAGAAACCGGGTTTGAGGTAGTTTTTAGGCCAGATCCAGAGATTTTTGAAGACGTTAATTTCTCGTTTGATACCCTTTCGGCACGACTCCGAGAACAAGCGTTTTTAAGTGCAGGTGTCTATATTTCATTGGACGAAGAGGCGACCGGGCGACATGTGCGCTATCAGTATCAGGGCGGGGTTGTGTCCTTTGTGCAATACCTGAATTTAAATCGCCAAGTCCTGCATCAAAAGCCTATTGCATTTTCGGCGGAACGCGATGGGGTCCAACTTGATGTGGCGATTCAGTACAATGATAGCTACGTGGAAAACTTATTTACGTTTGCCAATACGATTCGCACTCATGAAGGGGGAACCCATGAGGCTGGATTCAAATCGGCATTAACCCGTGTCTGCAACGAATATGCGAGGAAACTAGGATTGCTTAAAGAATCCGACGCGAATTTGTCTGGAGAAGATGTTCGTGAGGGTATTACCCTGATTCTCTCAGTGAAGTTATCCGATCCGCAGTTCGAAGGTCAAACCAAAACTAAGCTCGGCAATTCAGAGATCCGGGGTATTACCGAAACGTCTGTTGCGGACGGATTGTCGACATTCTTTGAAGAGACACCCGCAATCGCTAAACGAATTTTGGAAAAATCTATTTCGGCAGCCCGAGCACGAGAAGCCGCGCGCAAGGCCCGAGAACTGACGCGTCGTAAAAGTGTTCTCGAATCGTCTTCATTGCCGGGAAAACTGACGGATTGCTCCAGTAAGGATCCCTCAGAGTCAGAACTCTATTTGGTAGAGGGAGACTCCGCCGGTGGTTCGGCCAAGCAGGGCCGAAACCGAGAATACCAAGCCATCTTGCCATTACGCGGGAAGATTTTGAACGTGGAACGTGCACGTCTCGACAAAATCTTAGCCAACGAAGAGATCCGGGCCATGATCACCGCAATTGGGACGGGCATTGGGGATGAATTTACTCTGGAAAAGGCCCGCTACCACCGAATTGTCATTATGACCGATGCGGACGTGGATGGTTCGCACATTCGCACGCTGTTATTAACATTCTTTTACCGCTACATGACTCCATTGATCGAGGCGGGTTATGTGTACATTGCTCAGCCCCCGCTGTACCGCATTAAAAAGGGGAAGACAGAGCGTTATCTTTATGATGATGCCGCCTTAGAAAAGGCGTTAGAGGAATTCGGTCGTAAAGATATCGATATCCAGCGATACAAAGGACTCGGCGAAATGGATGCAGATCAGTTGTGGCAAACCACGATGGACCCCGATAGCCGTACCTTGTTGCGAGTGGAACTCGAGGACGCCGCGTCAGCAGACTGGATTTTCAACGTATTAATGGGAGAAAAGGTCGATCCGCGACGCAACTTCATCCAAGATAATGCACACCTAGTACGCAACTTAGACACCGTAGGCTAAAAACAAAGCGAGGCTGGACAACGATGGCAAATATCGGCCATGTGATGCCGATTGATATTCAAGATGAGATGAAGAAGTCGTATATCGACTACGCGATGAGCGTCATTGTGAGTCGTGCCCTTCCCGATGTGAAGGATGGCTTAAAACCTGTGCATCGCCGCATATTGTATGCGATGCAGCAGCTTGCCAACACCCCGAACCACCCCCATAAGAAATCAGCACGGATTGTAGGAGAAGTATTGGGGCGGTATCACCCTCACGGGGATACCGCCGTGTATGACGCTATGGTCCGTATGGCCCAAGATTTTTCTATTCGCTATCCCTTAGTCGACGGCCATGGGAACTTTGGATCGATGGATGGAGATGCTCCGGCCGCGATGCGCTACACGGAGGTCCGCTTGTCGCAAATCGCGATGGAAATGTTGGCGGACATCGATAAAGACACCGTCGACTTCGCGCCGAATTTTGACGAAACCACCAAAGAGCCCGTATTGTTACCATCCAAGATCCCCAATCTCTTAATTAACGGATCATCGGGGATTGCGGTCGGGATGGCTACCAATATGCCTCCACATAACTTGACCGAGGTGGCCACTGCGGCCATTCACCTGATTGATCATCCGGATGCAGACGTGGACACCCTGATGAAATATATTCCGGGACCCGATTTTCCGACCGGTGGCATGATCATGGGACGAGAAGGAATTAAGTCGGCCTATCTTACGGGTCGGGGCATCATTACGATACGAGCCATTGCCAAGATTGATGAGGCCGATCGCGCCGGAACGCGAAGCCGAATCATTGTGAGCGAAATTCCCTATCAAGTAAATAAGGCACGATTAATCGAAAAAATAGCCGATTTGGTCCATGATCGGAAAATTGAGGGAATCGCGGACTTACGGGACGAGTCCGATCGTGAGGGAGTCCGCATTGTCGTAGATCTCAAACGCGATGCCGTACCCAATGTCGTCTTGAATCAGCTCTATAAGTACACCGCTATGCAACAAACCTTCGGGATTATCCAACTGGCCTTGGTCGATGGGCGGCCTTTAGTGTTGTCTCTGAAAGAAATTATCCATTACTTCATTGCCCATCGCAAAGATGTTATTATCCGCCGAACCCGCTTCGAATTGGCGAAAGCGGAAGCCCGTGCCCACATTTTGGAAGGCCTTCGGATTGCCCTGCAATTTCTTGACGAAGTGATCAAACTGATCCGAGCCGCGGAGTCGGTAGACGCGGCGCGAAGTGGTCTCATGACTCGGTTCGGACTCACAGAGATTCAGGCGACCGCCATTTTGGAGATGCGCCTGCAGCGCCTGACGGCGCTAGAACGGGAAAAGATCGAAGCGGAATATCAAGAAATCCAGGCTGAAATCCGCCGATTACAGGCAATTTTAGCCGATGATCAGCTCGTGTACAATATCATTAAGGACGACCTCATCGCGATAAAAAATAAATACGGAGATGCCCGCCGAACCATGATTGGAGCAGCGGCACGCGATATCACTGACGAAGACTTAATTCCTGAAGAGGACATGGTGGTCACCATCACGCATCGCGGATACATTAAACGTTCAGCCACCAACGTCTATCGGGCTCAGCGACGTGGGGGTCGGGGGGTGGCCGGAGGGACAGTCCGAGAAGATGACTTCATCGGGCAATTGTTTGTAGCTTCCACCCACGCCTATTTATGCTTCTTTACGAACCGTGGCCGAATCTACCGGGTCAAAGTCCACGAAATTCCCGAAGCTGGACGTCAAGCCAAGGGCATTTCCGTGGCGAACCTGATTGCATTGGAACAAGGTGAGCGTATTGCTGCCGTCCAAACGCTGGCGCAAGACCCCACCGAAACGTATTGGTTCTTTGCAACGCGTAAGGGCGTCGTCAAACGTACTGCCCTTTCGGAGTACACCTCGTGGCGAGGTGGAGGCATCATTGCGATTAGTCTCGATGACGGCGATGAACTGATTGGAGTAGAATCCACCACGGGGTCAGCCGAAATCATGTTGGCGACACGGAACGGTCAAGTGATTCGCTTCTCCGAAACAGAAGCACGATCGATGGGACGGTCCGCGCATGGGGTCAGAGGCATTAGGCTTAAGGATGACGATCAAGTGGTCTCACTGGCCGTCGTCACCGACCAACCGGAAATCCTAATTCTCACCGAACATGGATTTGGCAAACGCACCGCGTTTCAACAGTTCCGACGAACAGCACGCGGGGGCCAGGGCGTGATTGGTCTTCACTTAACGCGCAAGACGGGCTCGATGGTCGGCTTGGCGCCGGTTTACGGTAACGAGCAATTTATGGTCATATCTACCGAAGGAACGTTGATTCGCATGACCGTTGAAGGCGTATCGCGGCAAGGTCGGACATCTCAAGGCGTGACAATTATGCGTCTGGAGGGGACCCAACAAGTCATGGCCTTTACGTTAGTGGCCCCAGACGCTGATAATGAAGAGGACGAGATATAGCAACGGGTCCTAAGTACCTGAAGAAAAGGGGATAATCATGGCAGACAAAAAGCAAGCAACGTTTACCGTTAAATCAGGGTTGGCAGAGATGTTAAAGGGCGGCGTGATCATGGATGTGACGACGCCAGAGCAGGCAGTAATTGCCGAGCACGCCGGTGCGGTGGCCGTCATGGCATTGGAACGGGTGCCCGCAGATATTCGTGCTGCCGGTGGGGTGGCACGAATGGCCAATCCTCGTATCGTTAAAAGCATCATGGAAGCGGTGTCTATTCCGGTCATGGCCAAAACTCGGATTGGTCATTTTGTGGAGGCTCAGGTCTTGGAAGCACTCGAGGTCGACTATATCGATGAAAGTGAGGTCCTCACCCCAGCTGATGATCAGTACCACATTGACAAATGGAATTTCAGTGTTCCGTTTGTGTGTGGAGCTCGGGACTTAGGCGAAGCCTTAAGGCGTATCGCCGAAGGTGCGGCGATGATCCGTACTAAAGGAGAACCGGGAACAGGAAACGTAGTGGAAGCGGTGCGGCACTTGCGTCAAGTGAATGCTCAGATACGACATGTGGTCGCAACTCCGGACGTAGAACTCCCTGACTTGGCAAAAGAACTGCGGGCTCCTTTGGACCTCATTCGACGGGTTAAGGAGCTAGGCCGATTACCCGTCGTTAACTTTAGTGCGGGGGGTGTGGCTTCTCCATCAGATGCCGCCCTCATGATGCAACTGGGTGCAGACGGGATCTTCGTGGGATCGGGGATTTTCAAATCTTCTAACCCTGAAAAAATGGCTCGGGCCGTGGTTCGGGCGACATTACACTACAATGACCCGAAGATTGTGGCCGAAGTGTCCGAAGATATCGGAGAATCCATGCCCGGTCTTGAAATGTCGACGTTGTTGCCGCAGGATCGCATGCAGGATCGGGGAATCTAGGGCTCATGCGAATCGGAGTCTTAGCGATTCAGGGCGATGTCCGCGAACATCTTCTCCATGTCAAAAAGGCCGGGGCCGACGCCATGGAAGTACGGCAGTTAGGGGATCTGGATTCGGTCGACGGACTCATTATTCCCGGAGGGGAAAGCACCACCATCGGCATGTTGATGCAAGAAGAAGGGCTTATCGACGTTATTAGGCGCCGGATTCGAGACGAAGAGTTTCCTGTCTATGGAACCTGTGCAGGACTTATTTTGTTGGCGACAGAAGTTGTGGGAAAATCGCCGGCCCGGATTAGCGTTATGGACATGGTAGCCGACCGCAATGCCTATGGGAGACAAGTGGCGTCTTTTGAAGCCAGCTTGCAAATCGATGGCATCACGGGGAAGCCATTTCCTGCCGTGTTTATTCGTGCCCCCCAAGTGAAAAGCATCGGACCCCTGGTGAAACCCTTGGCGTACTATCGGGGGCAAATCGTTATGGCAGAACAGGGATCATTGTTGGCGAGTTCGTTTCATCCCGAAATGACGGATGATATTCGGGTTCATCAATACTTCCTGGATAAAGTCCGGCGCCGTTAGTGGCAAGGTCCGACCCCTCTCAGATGCTATTGAGTCGATTTTGAAGACATTAATGGGCCCCCGCGCTGATACTGGGGCCCTCGTCTTTTTGGCTTGCGCATCCTTCCCCCAGGCCTTTTTAAGTTCTTTTTTATGAGTTATGTTGCCTTGACTTTCAAGGGGACACCCGTCAATATAAAACCACAAGACTTGATGACAGAAGAAATCCAGAGATGCAGTGTATAGAGAGCTGGGGATTACGGTGAAACCCAGTCATGGCTCTCTGATATTCCACTTCTTGAGAGTTCGGCCGTTGCCGACGGACAGAGCCGTTATCCTCTACTAAAGAGGGCGCCGTCAGGCGTCAAATAGGGTGGCACCGCGAGAACACTCGTCCCTAACCATTACTTTAGGGATGGGTATTTTTTATGGAGGAATCGATATGACAGCAGACATTGAACCGATTCGCCGGGTCGGTGATGTGGTCGAGATTTTGGATCAACGGAAACTGCCAGCTAGCGTAGAGTGGATCACGTGCACCACAGGCTGTGATGTACGAGAAGCTATTGTCACGCTGGCGATTCGAGGAGCTCCGGCCATCGGCATCGCCGGACTATACGGGCTTTGGTTGGAAGCGCAGCGACTGCATGACCAGGAGAATTTCTTAGGCCAATTACGACAATCTGCCGAGTCAATTCGTCATGCGCGACCGACCGCGGTCAACCTCGCCTGGGCGATTGATGGGGCGCTTTCCGAAATCAACGGCCTCGATGCCAACCAAGTGGGAGACAGGCTTCGAACCATGGCCGATACGCTTAAAATGCGAGACCAACAAGATAATCGGTTGATGGGTGAATGGGGTGCGGGACTTTTCGCGGGTCCCGTGAGAATCTTAACCCATTGTAATACCGGATCGTTGGCGACGGCGGGATTTGGTACAGCACTCGGTGTCGTTCGGTCATTGCACCAAAAAGGGTGGATCCGGGAAGTTTTGGTGGATGAGACCCGTCCATTGTTGCAAGGGGCTCGATTAACGGCTTGGGAACTCCATCATGATGGGATTCCAGCTCGTCTCGTGACCGATAGTATGGCCGGCCATCTGATGGCGTTGGGGCAAGTAGATGCAGTGATTGTGGGTGCGGACCGGATTGCCCACAATGGGGACACCGCCAATAAAATCGGAACCTATGGATTAGCGGTTCTTGCTCGCTACCATGCGATTCCATTCTATATCGCGGCACCTATCTCCACATTTGACCCGGATACCCCGCATGGGGACCAGATTCCGATTGAAGAACGAAGTCCTGACGAAGTGCGCAGCATCTTAGGGAAGAATATCGCGCCGAACGCGATGCCAGTCTATAACCCGGCATTTGATGTGACCCCACATTTCTTGATTAGCGCGATTATCACGGAAAGAGGGGTGGCTTACGAACCTTTGGAACAGTCCCTTCATTCCCTGGCGAATCCCCACCAAGATCTTGGATCTTGAATGAGGCGAACTAGGTACGACACCAAATTCTTTTAGGGGAGGATCAGAATGCTGGATATTCGACGGATCCGTCAAAATCCGGAAGAAATCGAAACTTTGCTTGCTAAAAAACACGTCGCCATCGATTTGGGAAAGGTGCGACAATTAGATGAAACTCGCCGGGAGATTTTAGGCCAAATCGAGAACTTAAAGGCTCAGCGCAACCAAAATTCGGAACAGGTGTCGGCGAAAAAGAAGCGCGGCGAAGACGCCAGCCAACTGATCGCGAAGACGCGAGAGGTCGGCGACCGTATTCGCGACTTGGAAGCCTCTCTGACTCCACTGGATGAGGAATTGCGGCACTTTCTCCTCACTATCCCTAATACGCCTCTCCCGGAAGTCCCCGATGGGAGTACGGCTGACGATAATTTAGAGATCCACCGCGAAGGGCAGATTCCGACCTTTTCCTATCCCGCCCAACCCCATTGGGATCTGGGAGAAAGGCTCGGAATATTTGACTTTGAGCGAGCTCGAAAGATTTCGGGTGCGCGGTTTACCGTGTTTAAGGGATCGGGAGCGCGATTGACCCGGGCACTGGCCAATTACATGCTGGATCATGCGCGGGCTGCTGGATATGTGGAAGTCGCCCCACCCTATCTCGTCAACTACGAATCGATGGTGGGCACCGGACAATTTCCTAAGTTTGTCGATGATGCGT
>JAJYPK010000149.1 GCA_021795465.1 Bacillota bacterium | reverse complement strand
ATCGCGCCATTAGCACGAAATACACACGGGGCATTTATCGCGAAAGTCCTAGCTGACGATCACACGATTGCTTTGGTGTGGGAAGAAACCCCTGGCAACATAGAAGGTTTCATTATTGCGAACATCGTCACCGCTCCACCCGTCTATGAACCTGGCGGCCCGGTCTGTATGGTCGACGACTACTGGGTACGTGGCGGCACGCGTTGGGATACCATCGGCCAGTCCCTCCTGGATGCCGTGTGTGCTCGGGCACAATCAGAATTTGATGCCGTAGAAGTTCTGGTCGTGTGTGGACACAAAGACAACGCTAAACGATCCATGCTGCAGGATAACGGTTTGGACATCGCTTCAGAATGGTACGTAAAAGCTTTACGTTAACCGAGGTGTAGGTCAAAGCGCCGTGTTGACTGCACTTTACCCCCCTCCTGATGGCATACGCCCATACCATTGTTTGACCTAAGGCATCCCGACAGAGCCTTCCCACTTCGGTCATCAAAATTTCCCTTTGACATTCCAGGGTTAAGTGCTTAGTCTGGTAAAAAATCAAACTAGGATGGAAAGTGGGACATCGCGTGAAGCCATTCTATGCTATCCTTGGCAATGGTTTAACCTCTTTACTAGCTGGACCTACCGGAGCGATTGATTGGTTACCCGTTCCTCGTTTTGACGGACCCACCATTTTCGGCCGATTATTGGATAAGCACGCCGGCGGTTATCTAAGCTTGGAGCCTGACCAGTTCCAAGACGTACGCCAACGCTATCTACCCGATGGCCTGGCATTAGAAACCGAATTTCACACCGCCGAGGGCGTGGCCCGAGTGACCACCTGGATGAGTATCGGCAAGGTCGTGATTTGGATGACCTGTGAAACGGATGTGCCTTTACGGTTGACCTGCCGCCCAGCGTTTGGATACGGGGCGATTCGCCCCGCCTATTATCCCACCGCGTCAGGCATGCGATATCAAAATTCGCATGGACCGGAACTCGTTCAACTGTTGATTCAAGGCTCTCATGAACCCACCGAACGGATAGACCAATGGTGGATTGGACCCGGGAAGACCACCATCGTGCTCCGGGTGAGTACCGAACAACCGACGGACATCCGTTGGTTAACCCGTGCCATTTCACAGGATCCCTCCCGCGAGTGGAGTCTTACGCGCGGATATTGGCAAGCCGCGCATCAAGCTTACACAGGACCACATCAAGACCTTTACCAACGCAGTCTCGAAATAATGCGGGCTCTAACCTACCGCCCCACAGGGGCCCCAATTGCTGCTGCCACCACGTCGCTTCCCGAAATCCCCGGTGAAGCGCGGCA
The DNA here is from genome assembly GCA_021795465.1 of Bacillota bacterium. Classification (GTDB taxonomy): domain Bacteria; phylum Bacillota; class Sulfobacillia; order Sulfobacillales; family Sulfobacillaceae; genus JAKADJ01. The sequence goes on along the minus strand of JAJYPK010000149.1, from coordinate 6,842 downwards.
ATGGGACTATCGCTACGTGTGGGTGAGAGATAGCGCATACGCCGCGGAAGCTTTGCTGATGGCGGGCGACGTCGTGAGTGCGCGTCGGATTGCAGAATTTCTCTTGAACGCAGTATCCCCCACCGAGAAAGTGTTTCCCGCACCATTTCTTCGAGTTGATGGTGGGATGCCAGACGGCGAATATGACCTCTTATGGTTGACTGGTCATGCCGAATCACGCCCCGCACGCGCCGGCAACGGTGCCATCCATCAATTGCAGCTAGATCTGGCCGGAAGCCTTTTGTGGATCGTGTATCATCTGAATCGGCTGCATCCCGATCCAGGCTGGATACAGCAGCATGTTTGGGCCATCGACGCCCTGGCGGAATGGATGCGCCATACCTGGTCACAACAAGACGCCTCCCTTTGGGAATATCGCACCATCCGGGGCCATCACATGCATTCTCGCCTCATGAACTGGGCCGGGTTGGTCACGGCCAGTAGCTTAACGAGTAGCATTGGCTTGAATGACCGTGCCACACGTTGGGCGCGAACCGCGCGTCGCATCGCGGATAACATCCAACAAGAGGTGCAGTTGACAGGTCTTTATGCCCCTCGCATTGGCCATACCGCCAGTGACGCTGCACTCTTGACTTTGCCTCTGTATAGCTTTACCGATGTGCGAGATCCGATCTTCCAAGCAACATTGGACGCCATCGAACAGCACCTTGTCGTCGATGGGCTGGTGTATCGGTATCGCGAGGACGATTTCGGCGCGACCCGCTATCCATTCTTATTAGCGGGCTTTTGGTATGCGCGCATCCTCTTGCGTCAAGGTCGACTGGAAGAGGCCGATTGGGTCATCGACCAACATGTCAAGTTGGCGACGCCGTTGGGCCTCTTTGGGGAGCACGTGGATCCCGAAAGTGGCGACGTCCGGGGCAATTTTCCCCAACTCTTTTCGCACACTGGCCTGATTATGGTGCTAGCCGAGCGTCAGCAACTCATCGACGGTCAGCCCTTGTGGGAACTACCGCGTCCATAGGTGTGGCACAAATTTTCATTGCCATCATGAGCACTGGAGACCGTGCGAGACTTGCATAAGAGGCGAGAATTTCGTATAGCTCAGTTCTTGGAGGTATCCAGAGGGCAATTCTCTCGCGTTCATTTATAGCCCGTCTCTGAGGAGGCTGGGCTATTGTGCGCCCTACTATCATCGACACCGCACCCTCTCTCACCCCATCCCCGGAGAGTACAGCGCACCAGGACTCGAGAGAACACCGGACATTGGCCGAAGGGGAAGAATGTTTGCGTAACATATTCCTTTATAACCGCTTATATCATTCTGTGTCATGGTGTATACGCCATAATATGACTATAAACTCAAAATGAAGAGGTGCCCAGAAGGATGGGAGAGGATTACACTACAGAGACAATTGTGTGGGGGGTGGAGGAGGTGGCCGCCTTTTTGGATGTCACGCCAGATACGGTACGCGACCAAGCGCGTCGCGCCTTGTTGCCCGGCCGCAAGGTCGGTAAGGAATGGCGATTTTCCCGCCAGGCGGCGATCGCATAGTTGGAAGGGACGGACCGGGACGAGGTTTTATCTCCACCAGAAACCCCACGAAACCCAGAGCCTACACCAAAACGCGAATGACCAGGGGAGATCCAGGGGTCTCCGATATTCCTTTCCCAATGGGAACGTCGCGATGACCGCAGAAGTAGTCAAACCCATGACAAAAAGAATGCGCCAAGACCATTAGGATTGGTTTTATCCCTTTACGCTGCCAGCCGTAAGGCCAGCTTCAATTCGGCGCTGCAAAAAGAGCACGACCAGCGCAATCGGCAAAGATGCGACCACTACTCCAGCATAGATTTGTCCGTAGTGTACGTAGTAGGCGTTCCTAAAATTGACCAGAGCTAACGGCACCGTCTGCATGCTCGGGCTATGGATAAAAGACAAGGCAAACAAGAAATCGTTCCACGATAAGAGAAATCCTAAAATAGCCGCCGTAAAGATGCCCGGCATGGCAATGGGGAAAAACACCTTGAGAATCGTGGCCGGGATGGATGCTCCATCCATCATGGCGGCTTCTTCAATATCGATCGGAATCTGACTAAAGAATGCCGTTAGAATCCATATCGTGATAGGCATGGCCAAGATGAGATAGGGAATGATGAGGCTCTGATACGTATTGAGCCAATGCAAGTGACGGAAAACCAAAAACAAGGGGCCCACCATCGCGATTTGTGGAAAGAATGAGACCAGCAAAATGAACCCCAGGATTAACGTCTTGCCCCAAATGGGCATGCGGGCCAATCCATAGGCGGCCATGGCCCCGACTATCACGGAGATCAAGGTGGCCGCGGCCGCTACAAACATGCTATTCAAGAGAGGTCTTAAGAAATTGGCTACCGCAAAAATGGCTTGATAATGGGTCCACGTCCATTGGTTGGGCAAGAGGCTCGATGTCGGCTGATTCAAGGCGGCGCTGGACTCCATCGAAGATTTGAATACCCAATAGAAGGGGAATAAAGAATAGACGATGATAAGCGTGACCAGCGCTGCGAAACCGCTTCGGCCATACCAGGTTCTCATGACATAAACCCTCCTCGTTGGCGCAACAACCGCACATAGAGCGCCGCCAAAACTAGTGCGACAATCGTAATTATGACCGCCACTGCAGCACCGGCACCGAAATTCAGATCTACCAAGTACTTGTACCAATCATAATAGGCAACCACTTCGGTACTTTGGCCTGGTCCGCCCCCAGTGAGGACATAGACCGCGTCGAAGACCAGTAGCGCACTTAAGGTACGAAAAATGAGGGCCACCATAATAGCCGGGCGCAAGAGCGGCATGGTTAAACGCCGAAATGCCTGCCAGGCATTGGCCCCATCAATGCGGGCGCTCTCATAGATTTCTTGCGGTATGGTCTGGAGGCCTGCTAACAAGAGCAAGGCGATAAAAGGGGTGTTTTTCCACATGTCGCTCAGGATAATCGGGACCCAGGCCAAAGTCGGAGAATTAAACCACACCAGGTTTGCCCCCGGGAGATGCAGAGCCTGGAGGGCGAAATCGACAAAGCCGGATCGGGTATCAAAAAACATGCGCCACAGTAAGGCAGCCACCGCCGTAGGAATGGCCCAAGGAATCAAAATGGAGGCGCGTACTAAGCCTCGGGCCTTAAATTTCTGATTAACGACCAACGCCAAGATGAGTCCCACCACAAATTCGAGACCTACGGAGACCACCATAAAGAATCCGGTCCGTAGCATGTCGGCCCAAAAATTCACATCGGTAAGAATTTGCCGATAGTTGGCTAAGCCGAGGAAGTGCTGGGTCCCCGGCTGAGTCAAGACATCGTATCGGGTCGATAACACCAGGTTATAAATCAAAGGATACAACGAAATCATCGCCAAGATTAATAACGCAGGGGTCACCAACAAATACCCGACGATAATGCGCGAGGTCGTGTAGGACAGTCTCCTACGTGGACTCGGTACAGGGGCCGGGGTTGGACGCGAAGCAACTTTAGTTGCCATTTTTCATAATCGCCTTAACTGCCGCCTGGGCCTGATCCAAAGCCTTTGTCGGGGACAATTGCCCCGAGTAAGTGGCCGACAAAGCCTCTTGGATTTTCGCCGAGATTCGTGGGTAAAGGGGCGTCACCGGGCGCGGGGTCGCATACTTGTAGACGGTTTCTTCTTGTTTGAACCACGGGGCCACCTTAAGCAGCGAGGAGGTATAGGCGTCGGTGCGCGCCGGAGGGTCACCCGAAATTAAAGCCCGATGGGTCATGGTGGATGCCGAGGTTAAATACTTGATTAATTCCCACGATTGTTTGGGGTACTTGGTGTTCTTATTGATGACCAAACTGTCCCCTCCCAACGAGGCGGTGGGCTTCCCGTTTTGAACCGGTGGCGGGACGAAACCGACCTGACCTTTGACGGCCGAACCAGACGCTTCGGCTAAGGGATAGAGATAGGGCCAGTTCGTCGCAAACACCGCGCTACCGGATAAAAAGGCTTGTTGCACGTTGCCTTCCTCCCATGTGGTAGTCGCTTTCGGCGATAGTCCGGTCTTAATCGCATTGTTAAGCCAGGTCAAGGCCGCAATATTCTGTGGGGAATTTAATACCGGTTTCCCCTGGGCATTGAGAAAGCTCCCGCCAAAGCCCCCTGACACATCTTGAAACACGGTTACCGCACCCTCATACTTATTGCCTTCAAAGGCAAGACCCATCAACTTGGGATTTTTCGCCATGGCTTTATGGGCGTCACTGATGAGTTGCGCGAAAGTCTTTGGCGGGGTCTTAACCAAATTGGTGCGGTAGTACAATCCTTCAACATTGATAAACCATGGCATCGCGTATAACTTACCTTGATATTGGCCAGCTTTCACCATTCCGGGGAAAAACGCCCCCAGTTTTGGATGAAACTGATTCAAAGGCAGAATCCATTTGGCGGCCGCAAAGGTCGCCGGCCAAATGACGTCCGAAGTAATGACGTCCGGCGTCGTAGATCCCGACGTAAAGTCGTTTAGCAACGATTGATAGGCGTTATTCGAGGAAGCCGACAAGGTTTCAATCTTCACATGAATATGGGGATGGATTTTCTCAAACGCGGATACCGCGGCAGTCGTGGCTTTGGCTTCTGTACCAAGCCCTTGGGTCGCAAATACCAGGGTCACATTTTTCGATTGGGCCGTCGATCCACAGCCTGCTAATGTTGTAACCAATAGCGTGGCACTCAAGACGCCGATGCCACTTTTGCGAAATTTCGTTAAATCGTGCACGATATACCTCCCTTGATTAACTTGTTAGGCCTTTATCCCATGTTGACGCCAGATATCTCAAGCTTGGCATTCGAATTCAAAATCAGCCGGGGCAATGAGGAAGTCTTAAGATGTCAGATCGTGGAAGATCTACCCGACACTCATAATAATTCGCGTGCCATATAGAAAATCTAGGCATAGTATGTCATATTATTCTCAACAATTCAAACGTTTCACTGAATCGTTTCACTAATTTTTTTTTGGAGTGTGACAAATGTCTACGGTATCTCGAGCGATTGGTATTGAAGATGTCGCAAAGTTGGCGGGGGTATCGCCGTCGACAGTATCCTACGTCTTAAATAATCGGGGAAATATTTCAAAAACCACGGCGGACCGCGTCCGCCAAGCCGCAGAAACGCTCCACTACGTGCCTAACGCCCGGGCACGAACCTTGGTGCGCGGCGTCTCCGACACGCTTGGGGTATTGTTACCCCACGCCCTAGCGGCCGATGCCTTTCCGACGGAACTACTGTCGGGGCTTATGGCCGCCTCGATCGACCATCATCATCACCTGATGTTGCTATCTCCACCCAAAGATTCGCCCGTATCCTATGTGGAAACCCTGGTCCGATCGCGACGCGTCGATGGCATTATCCTGTTGGATGATACCGGTGGCGACATTCAACGCGCATTAGCGTCCCAGGACCAGGTTCCGGTAGTGGTCTATGGCGCCCCCCTCAAGGGGGGTGGCGCTTACACCACCGACTGGGTTCTCGACGCCAAGACCGCGCTCAGTTACCTGATGACCCTGGGCCATCAACACATCTTCTATCTGCACGACGTTCATCAGTCCGATGCGAGGCGCGACGCGATTGAGCGATCCATGCGCGACACCGAGGTGCAGGGATTCACGCTACCCGTAGACCCCTGCCGACCGGATGCCCGGGAAGATATTACGCGATTAGTGTCTCCCACGAACTATCATCCGAGCGCTCTGCTCACCGATTCGCTCACCTTGGCGGAAATGGCAGAAACTGCTTGCCAGGAGGCTGGCATCCATGTGCCGCGGCAGATCTCGATCCTCGCCGTGGATCTCGGGTGGCGCCGACCACCGATGACCCGTTCGTTAACCACGGTATCCCCCAATTTACGAGAAACCGGGTATGCCCTGGCCAAAGGATTAATCGAAACGACCGCGGGTACTCACCCGACGCCCCAGACATTACAAGGGGAGTTGCAAATTCGCACTTCGACCGGTGTCCCGGCGATGTATTTAACGCCGCGTACCGATCCAGCGGAACCCGTCTTAAAGTCGGGCCACACCTTCGCCATTTTCGCACCGGACGCCAGCCTCACCACGGCGGCAACACGCCAGGGCATTTACCTGCATGACACCCGCATGCTCTCGCAATATCGGTGGCACAGCGACCAAGACGAATCTTTAATTCCCATCCACCAAAAGAGTACTGCCGACCGGATCGAGCTTAGCTATGTCATCCAACACACCGGACTCACGCGGATCATCCAGAGAACCATGATTCTCTACCCCGATCGCCTAGAAGATCGGTGGCAATGGCGCCATTATGGCGCCATTGAACCCTGGTCGTTGAGCACCATGTTCGATGCGGATTTCATGGATATTTTCGCTCTGCGTGGTACGCCGAACCCGAAGCGCGGGCACATTACCCGCATTGCCATCGAGAATGGCACGCAGTTTCTCTATCGGGGATTGGATGGCGTTACCCGTTCGGTCACTATGTCCGCCTCGATAGAACCCGTGGCCACGACACCACGGCGTTGGACCTGGTCTATCGCTCCCGACGTCCGCCAAGGTGAGTTGACCATGACCATCCAGTGGGACAACCCGATTCCGGATCTTCTGTCCGAAGAATCACCATCCCCTGTGTCGCTTCCGGATTTTGCCCTACAACACCCACAATGGGAGCGTGTCTTGCACCAGTCGCGACAAGACTTTGGATTGCTTTTGACGGATTTTGGACAGGGTCCGGTCCCGATGGCGGGGCTCCCCTGGTTTGGGACGTTCTTTGGAAGGGATGCCATCTTGTCGGCGTATAGTTGGCTCACA
>JAJYPK010000148.1 GCA_021795465.1 Bacillota bacterium | reverse complement strand
AGAGCTAAGAGTGAGACCACACCATTTTTTGGCATATTTCGGGACGCCTGCGAAAAGTCTTTCCGGGTTGACAAGGAATTTGCTACGATACTATGAAGTGATGGATAAGATGTGTAACCAAATCGAGAATGACGGCGTTATGCGTATTGGAACGCGCGCTTGCGCTTAAAGGGGTGGGCAACAACGAACGCACGCGACGAAGAATGGTTTGCGGAATTTATGAGCGTGAATGGGGATAAAGCGCTACGCTACGCGTATGTCACCTTGCGGGCGCGAGCCGATGCGGAGGATGTGGCTCAGGAGGCGTTTATTAGGCTGTGGCGTCATGCGTCGAAACATGGTGTCGATACGCTTAGTCCCGCCTTGCTCTTTCATACGGTAACGAATTTATGCCGTGACAAGATGCGATATTTCAAGCGGCATCCCGAAGATCCTTCGGAATTCATGGAAACTCAGCACGGCGTAGTGGATGACTCATCGCTTGCGCTTGACGACGAATCGGTATTAGAGGCGGTCATGGAACTTTCGCCACCAGAACGGCAATGCATTCTCCTCTTTTACTACATGGATCGATCACTGAGAGACACCGCGAAATCCTTGGGGGTAACCGAACAAGTGGTAAAGACAAGACTATATCGGGCACGACAACATCTTAAGCCAATGCTTGAACCAATGTGGAAGGAGGGGTTAATGTGACCGACGAATTCGATACTCGCATTGGTGAGGCTTTGGACCGAGCTTTAGAACAACATGTAGGATTAAAATTTGATACGAATTTTCATCCTGGCGTAACGGTAGCGCAGAGAAAGCGCCGTTGGCAATGGAGAATGGGTAGTGTGGTGGCAGCTGCAGGGATTTTCGTGGTAGCCTTACCCATGTTGAACTCCATTCATCGGGGCAATGTTGCCTCCGGCAACAAGACTCTTGCGGCCTATTCGGTTTCCACATCGGTCAAGATGACGCTTAAAAAACTTGGGGCCATCAAAGGATGGTCGGTGAATGGCATGTCCCCCATCTATGCCACCTACCCCATGGCGGTACCGACGGGTCGATCTCTGTCGCTCAGCGGACACTTCCGTGTGGGCCACGTAGTAGGTACCTCCTTGGCGTTACAACTGAATAATCGTCAGCACGTTGAGGGTGGCACCATATTTAACGCGGGTATCCCCGTCTATACCTTTACCGGTAACATTCCCGACGCAGGACAGGTGATTCATTCTCAAACCCAGGTTCACGCGTTACGCGGGTCATGGATTAATGGGACACCGACGCCGATCGATAGTTTCGCAGCCGCAGGTCCCAATATTTATTTGACTCACGGAAATACCTGGACCGTAATGAATGGGCAAAAAACGTCCTATTGGGCTAAAGCTCCTGGCACTTCTACAGGGGCCACTACTGATACGATTTCGGCCTTACCATCCAACCCTAATCAAGCATTGTTGTTTGAAGAAAATCCGTCCGGGCAAAGTATGGGATATGTGACGACAGATAAAGGAAGCCACTGGACCCCTTGGTCCTTGGGGTATAAAGCGGTATCGAATGTGGTTGCGATGAATCATGAGTACTGGGCCATTATTAATGGAACCCTAATGACCAGTCAAAGTGGTCGTCAGTGGACGTCATTAATGTCACTCAACACGAATCGTTGGCAAGTCGAGGATTATGCGATTAATCCGGCCAATCCCCATACCATAGCAGCGGCACTAGTGCCGGTGTCCGGTAATGGAATCGGTCCGGTTCTCGAAACCACGAATAATGGGGCAACTTGGTCTCGAGTCCCCCACTTCCCGGCTTTAGGGGCAGCTCCAGCAAGCATGGTGATGTCTCCGTCCGGGGCAATCTCAGCGCTAGTTAATCTAACCAATCCGGTTTTGGTCCGATATTCTGAGACCCAGCAAAAATGGATGATTTTACCGGTCCCGGGACAGAACAACACGATCGGGATTGGCCAACTGGCGGCGACCCCAAATGGAGATCTGATTTACGGAGCCCCTGGGGGATACCTTTATCAGTGGACTAAGGCGACCAAGACGTGGGGCGTGATTACACCACCTACCGGCACCAACATTAACACGGCTCCTGCCACCCCACTGGAAACCATCGGCGAGAGTCAAGTGTTGGCAGGCTATAATACCGGATGGTACATCTTCGTGAAGAGCGCGGCGAAAACCAACGCATCGACGACAGCCCCAAAGGCGTAAAGCCCACGAACTAATGAGAAGGACCGCATTTAAGCGGTCCTTCTCATTAGTTTTCTCGATCTGAGGGTCTACGTTTCATGGATGTCTGTGATGACCGTTCTAACTCGGTCAATATAAGGCGAGCGGTTCGAGTCTGTGTGGACCTACGCTAAGGATTACAACCGCTCGATTATCGTGGCCACCGCCATGCCCCATCCAATGCACATCGTAATTAGTCCATAGCGGCCCCGAGTCTCTTCTAAGTGGTTTAGTGCGGTGAGAACTAATCTTCCGCCTGAGGCACCCAGAGGATGCCCTAAAGCAATGGCTCCACCATGGGGATTAACGCGATCCCAGTCCGGATGGTATTCATTACCCCACGCCAACACCACCGACGCAAAAGCCTCATTGATTTCGACCACATCCATGTCGCTAAAGCGAAGGCCTGCTTTGGCAAGAACTTTGGCAGTAGCCGGAATCGGTCCGGTCAGCATGATGACAGGGTCGACTCCTATCACACTCATGGCTACAATCCGCGCTCGCGGTGTCCAATCATGGCGGAGGACGGCGGCTTCCGAAGCCATAAGTAGGGCAGCAGCACCGTCAGAAATTTGACTAGAATTGGCGGCGGTGACCACCCCGTCTGGTTTGAATACGGTGCGTAAGGTCGACATCTTTTCGATGGTCGTGTCCGCCCGGGGTCCTTCATCCTGAGCGAGGGTGACCGTGCTACCATCGGCTTGACCTACGTCAATGGGAATAATTTCCCGAGAAAAGAAACCTGCCTGTTGTGATGCCAGGGCACGTTGGTGACTCTCGTAGGAAAATTGATCCAATGACTCTCGCGATAAGTGCCACTTTTCGGCGATGAGTTCGGCGGATAGCCCCTGCGGGATAATGTTGTATTGTCGCAGTAATTCGTCACTAAAAGTGGATCCATCCGATCCCATTGGGACTCGGGACATGGATTCTACACCGGCTGCAATGACCACATCATGCATATCGGCCATAATTGCTTGTGCGGCTTGGTTGACGGTCTCCAGACTTGAAGCGCACATCCGATTGACCGTCGCGCCGGGGACTTCGACCGGGAACCCTGCAATGAGTGGAGCTAGTCTTCCAATATTGTAGCCCTGCTCGCCCACACCTGTCACACACCCTAGACGGACATCCTCGACTTCGCCAGCATCTAGATTTAGGCGTTGTACCAGTGTCTTTAACGTGTGGGCGGCAAGATCATCGGGTCTCACCGTGGAAAGCCCGCCCTTTCGGCGTCCAAATGGGGTGCGCACCCCGTCAATTATATATGCGTCAGACATACGATAGGCCCCCTTATGTGATCGGTGTTAACTGATCAGCGTTTGCAACTTCAATGCCATGCTCATATCGCCGGTGACGGTTAACTTGCCTCCCATAAAAGCACTCATGGGATTGAGTTGTCCGGCTGCCAAGTCCTTAAAATTACTAGCAGTCATGCTAATAGTGACGCCTGCTGTGTCGGATTGGCCTTCTTGAACCGTAGCTTCATCGGCGGTCACGGTGATGAAGTAATTGGCGGCGTCTTCCCCTGTTAACGAAAATTGATAGGTGCCATGTGCATTGGCTAGGTTGGCCGCCGGCTTGGCTGCCAAGCGTTGTCCGAGTTCTTGAAATACTTCTTGAGTTGTCATCAAAAACACTCCTTTGGAGGGATTATATGTGGGGGTCGTACTCGCCCCTACTACATGAGTCGCGTCATCACCCGTTTTTGGATCTGCGAAGTACCTTCATAGATTGACATGATTTTAGCATCACGAAACCACTTTTCTACGGGAAATTCACGCATATAGCCGTTCCCGCCCATGATTTGGACGGCGGCGGTGGCGACGTCCATAGCCATGTCGCCACAAAAGGCCTTGGCCATAGACCCTTCTAAACTACAGGACTGCCCCTGGTCTGCCATCCAAGCGGCCCGATAGGCCAAGAGCCGCCCTGCCTCAATCTTTGTTAGCATTTCGGCTAAGGCGAAGGAGATCGCCTGGTTATGGTAAATCGGCTTGCCAAACTGGACGCGGTCCTTTGCATATTGTAACGAATATTCGTAGGCTGCTCGAGCTACGCCTACCCCGGCGATGGCGACGCTAGGGCGAGAGTGTTCAAGCATCTTCATGGCACCAATAAACGCCATATTCTCGGGTCCAAGTCGGTTTCCCACAGGGACTCGTACATTGTCAAAACGAACCTCTGCGGTGTGGCTGGCTCGCAGTCCAAGTTTCTTGAACTTCTTACTTGAACTAATCCCGGGTGTGCTGGAATCCATTACGAACGCCGACACCCCAGCATAACCGGCCCCAGGATCGGTCTTGGCAAACACGACGTAGACGTCTGCAATGCCCCCGTTGGTGATGAAGGTTTTGAGCCCATTAATTATATACTCTTCTCCGTCACGGACGGCCTTTGTCGACATGTTGACGACATCGGATCCGGCTTCGGGCTCACTTAGGCACATTGCGCCTAGGCGCGGATGATCGGGGTCAGTAAATAAGGGCAGCCAGTGTTGCTTTTGCTCTTCGCTACCCATCTCCAGGATGGGTAGCGAGGCCAGACCTATGCCCCCCATTGCCGTGGCAATTCCCGCACAACCCCAAAACAGCTCCTCGCTGACGACTAAGCTGGTGACCAGACTGGTGATCCCGCCACCTCCGTAAGCTTCTGGCAAAGCGTAGGGCAAAAGGCCGATTTTGGCGGCTTTTTTTATGATTTCCCAGGGCATTTCTTCTTGTTCGTCATAGTAGGCGGCCACCGGTCGAATCTCTTTTTCAGCAAACCCGTGTGCCCATTCCTTCAGTTCCAGTTGTTCTGGAGTCAAGGCAAATTCCATGTCGCGGAACCTCCCAAAATATTAATTGCAGTCAACATTATTTTACCACGTCAATCTTTTGTTGGCCATAGAGTCTATGGAAAAATTGGTCGAGGGCGGGACATCTCCTTACAGTTTTAGCCATGATCCAGAGGGCGGATCACCTCAAGCGTGCTAGCGGGTGGCGAAAACCGCCATCAAGACGGATACGGCGTTCAATGTCGCATGCGCAATGGTAGAGGGTACCAAGGAGCGTGTTTTGTGGTAGAGGGCGTTTAATAAGATCCCCGCTATGGTAAGAGGAAGCAAAAGGGTCACGTCCATATGGGCGAGACCGAACAGAACCGCGGATCCCAACGATGCCACGGGATACGGCCAACGTTTTAAGAAACTTCCAAACACGATGCCCCTAAACAGCATTTCTTCGGTAATTGGAGCGACTAATACCACCGCGACTCCGACTAATATCATCGCTAAGACCGCATGGAAATTGAGACCCGTCGCATAGACAAAGGGGTTATTGGATCGAACCTGGACATGTCCTATGTGGTTTTCTGCACTCACTATGAGGGCCATTAAGAGGGAGGCCCCGAAACCGGTGATGAGGCCGATGGCGACATGTGAGCGCTTGATGGGGGGATAGTTGGTCGAAAAAAAACCAGGTCTTTGCCCCATGCGGTGCACTAGTATGGCAATAATCCCCACCTCGATAACCGGGGTCAAGAGGTACACTCCAACCAATAACAGTAAGTGGCTACCAAGGGGGCCTGCCAGGTGTACTTGGGTGGTCGACACGGCAATGGATGCCAAAAAAAACAAGCTGACGGCCCATATCCCGTCTACCCATGACCGATGCGATTGCGGGGCGACGGGGGTGAGGTATGCGGTGACGGTCGCAATCGCGCCAGTTACGAGAGGCAACAGCCACCCGGTTAAGTTCACATGTCCGGTGAGTGCCCAAAGTATGCTGAATCCCACGACGGTCACCACGATTCCGGCGAACCATGGCCGACGCAGGATAATGCCAAAGAGAGCAAACGATCCCATCCATACTACCCCACTCACGAGCAGTAAAAGTGGAGAGTGGGTTGTCTTGAGCACCCATCCTGAGGTGCTCGCCAGGAGAAGAGTCAATAATCCGGCAACATGACGCATAAGTTTCTAGCCTCCTACTTGGTATGGTACAATGGACAGCAAGCGAACTGGAGGTTACTATGCGCAAACCCGTTGCAGATCACCAACAGCATATCATTGATTTTATTCAACAATATTTGACCCGTTATGGATACCCCCCCTCCGTGCGCGAGATTGGGGCAGCGGTTGGCCTGAAGTCAACGGCCAGTGTTGCGCGATATTTGAAACGATTAGAACAAGAAGGCCGTATCACGCACCCACCTATGAAACGGCGTGCATGGGCCGTTACGGGCGACACTCAGGAAGTTGGCACTGTGCCATTGGTCGGAAAAATTACGGCTGGCCAGCCTATTCTTGCCGACGAACACGTTGAAGAGCGGTGGCGCCTCCCCTCCACGCTATTTCATCCGCACGCGGACTATCTACTCCGCGTTATCGGGGACTCGATGATCGATGCCGGCATTCGCGAAGGTGATCTCGTCGCAGTCGAATCTACCACCTCGGCACAGAATGGCGACATCGTGATTGCGCTCATAGGAGACGAGGCGACGGTCAAGTACATCGACCTGTCGCATAAACCGGCCAGACTTCTTCCCGCCAACCCGCGATACACGCCGATTATTGATCCCGCGATGACCGTCATTGGTCGCGTGGTTGGGTTAATCCGTAGCTACTAGCGCCATTAGAGCCGCGCGGGCCGCCTTAATCGTGTGCCAGCGACTTAGACCGCCTTGCAGATAGACCCAATAGGGATCACGCATGGGAGCATCTGCTGAGAGTTCTAACGAGGCACCTGCCACAAACCCTCCGGCAGCCATAACGATAGGGTCGGCATAGCCGGGCATGCCCCATGGCACTGGGGTTACGTGTGAGTCGACCGGTGAATGGGCTTGGATTGCAGCACAGAAGACCTGGACGCGTCGGGCTTCTCCAAGCCGGATGGCCGTCACGATATCATTTTTGGTAGGCGACAGCGAGTCCACCTCGAACCCCGCCCGATGAAACAGTGCGGCCGTATAGATGCCACCCATCATGGCTTCGCCCACGATTAGGGGTGCCATGAACCACCCTTGCGCCAGCAATCGCTGATAGGGACCGGTTGGTCCAACTTCCCCACCGATTCCCGGCGCAAAAAGTTGGTCGGCCACTCGTTTACATAGTACTTGACTCCCGGCTACATAGGCTCCGGTTGGAGCCAGACCTCCCCCAGGGTTTTTCATGAGACTCCCAATGACCAGGTCGGCACCCCAATGACCCGGTTCTTCGGTATCGGTAAACTCACCGTAACAATTGTCGACCACGACTAAGGCTTGATGATGGTGTGCGATAGAAATCAGGGGGATGATCTCGTCACGTCCCCAAGAGGGACGGGGTTCATACCCTCGTGACCGTTGGATGTAGACCACATCCGCAAATGGCTCCCCGCGCGGCATCGAGCTCCATTCTTGTAGGTTAACGTAACGCACCTCGATGCCTCGGGCACTTAGACTAAGGGGGTTCGTAGCATCAAACAAGATGGGTTCCATGGTATCATAGATGGGTCCGGACACAACCCATAGCCTTCGGGTGGTTGGGGCCAAAGACTGTAGTACGGTATTGATTGCATGGGTGCCCGAAACCCATTGCGCCCGCACTAGGGCGGCCTCGGTGCCCATAATCTCGGCGACCACTGTGTCTAAGAGGAGACGTCCCCGATCGTCGTATCCGTATCCGGTGCTACCCTGTAAGTCTGGCGTACTGATCCCGGATGCCATAAACGCCTCGAGGGTACGAGATACGTTATCCGCTACGCGGTCTTCCACCACATGCCATAAGGGCCGCACCTCACCGAGCAAAGTTTGATGGCTTGCAATCACGGTATCGCGTCCTTCCACTTCACGTTCTATGGACTAACGACCCATGATACACTATCGTGCGGGTCAAGCAAAAGGAGCATTATTGCCAGTGCCGAAGGATGAAACTTTTTACATCTTTGAAACCCCTTCGAGTCACACCGGAGATGGGGATAATCGGGTATCCTTGAAAACGCTCGCAGATCG
>JAJYPK010000147.1 GCA_021795465.1 Bacillota bacterium | reverse complement strand
ATCTCTCCGAGGGGGAGTGTCCAAAAAGCTTGATTGTTGGCCACGAGCAACGGTAATAAAAAGTTATTCCATGACCCCATGAACATCATCAATGCCAGGGTCAATAACGTGGGTTGCACCATCGGAAGCGCAATTTGACCAAAAATGCGAGCGCGACTGGCACCGTCGATAATGGCCGACTCCTCCACCTCGGCGGGGACGTTTAAAAACGCTTGCCGCATCAAGAACACGCCCATCGCTGATGCTAGTTGTGGCAAAATCATTCCCGCATAACTATTAATCAGCCCCAGAGCTCTCAACGTAATATAGACCGGTAACATGATGGATTGAAAAGGGATCATTAACATTGAGATCACCCCAAAAAAGATGAATGACCTTCCGCGAAAGCGAATACGCGCTAGCGCGTATCCCGCCATCGAATCCAAGATCAGGTTACCGACCACCACCACGCCCGATACCAAGAAACTATTAAAAAACCACTGGCCCATCGGAACAATTTTCCAGGTGTTTACAAAATTTTGCCACATAAGCACGTGGGGAATCCATTGCGGTGGATAGACCAATGCCTGGCTCAAGGTCTTGAGCGACGTGGACAGGGTCCATAGGAAGGGCACCACCATGGTAAGTGCCCCTAGCGTGAGAAGGAGAAGATAGATGCTCCGGGTGACCCGGGTCCAAACTTTTTGTGAATGTGTGCCGACCATGCGCAACCTCCCATCGTCAATCCGTGCGTGAAAGTGTTCCGAGAAGCGATCAGGTGGCATGCCGTGTGGCGCGCCACCTGCCACTCCGCTAATATTCGATCGGTTTCCCCAACCATCGATTCACGAGAATCGTGGAACCGAGGACCAGCACAAACAAAAACACGGTCGCCGCCGCACCGAGTCCCACTTGCCCGTAGGAAAAAATTTGCTGATAGATCAATAGCGCAATCGTCAAGGTCGAATTCAAGGGGCCGCCCGTCCCGCCCGAGATGATGAACGATTGATCGAACATCTGTAAGGTACCGATAAGCCCCATCACCACGATGAAAAATGTGGAGGGCCGCAGGAGCGGCACGGTAATTTTAAGAAATCGCTTAAAACCCGAGGCGCCATCGATGGCCGCTGCCTCGTACATCGATTGGGGGATCGCCTGAAGTCCCGCGAGGAACACCACCATAAAGTACCCCGACGTACTCCAAATGTTGAGGATCATGATCGCAGAGAGGGCAAAATGCGGGTTGCCGATCCAGTTGGGTCCCGCAATGCCGATCCCACCCAAAAAACCATTGAGCAATCCCAATTTGTTAAAAATCCACATAAACATCAAGGATGTCACCGCTGAAGAACTGATCGAAGGAAAGAAAAACGCTAAGCGATACAAGGGCCGGGCCGGGAGATGTTGATTCATTAACACCGCGAACCCCATAGCGATCACGGTTTGGACGGGCATGACCACAGCCGCAAAAACCACGGAATTCTTCACTGCAGTCCAAAATAGGGGTAAGTGAAACAAGGTGACGTAATTGGCGGCCCCCACCCAATGCATACGATTGAGGAGATTCCACGACACTCCACTCAAGAAAAATGCATAGAGCGCGGGTCCCAACGAAAACGCCGCGAGTAAGAGAATCGTCGGCAAGGTGAACACATACGCCGTCGTTGCATCACGGCGGCGCCATTGACGCCAACCCCGTTGTCGTTTTGATGCCGGTCGAATCCCTTGAAACGCTGTCATTACTGGCCGCTTCCTGATTTGAGAATACTCACCCCTTGACGCTGCAGCTGCTGCAACGCGGCTGCCGGTGACACCCGACCTTCCACGGCGAGCAAACTGACGTTAGACAATGTACTGCTCACATATTGACTAAAGCCATTCGGAAAGTTCCATGGCACGGCATGAGGCAATTGCGCCAGGATATTTTTGTAAATCGGATGGCTCTGATAATACGGCATATTTACGAGCGACTTGCGCACGGTCACCAATCCGCCCTGCTCCACCCACCGGGCTTCGCCGGTTCCGGACAAGTATTGAATGACTTGCCAGGCTTGGCTAGGATGGGCGCTATCTTTCGTGATGGCCCAGGCTGTAGGAAAGTCTAGGCTCTGATTACTCACCGGCCCGCTGGGCAGGGTTGCGATAGCAAACGGCGTGTTGGGGTACGTATCTTGCAGGTAGGGGATGGCCCAAGCGCCCTCAAAAGTCATGGCGGCATGGCCCATTCCCAAGGCTTGTCCGCCCCACGTGGCGCCAACTTGCGACGGTTGGACCGCAATCCCCGCTCGGTAGAGATGCACAAAATACGAGAATCCCTTGAGGGCTGCGGGCGTATTGAGCGTCATTTTCGTCATGGACGCATTCATCACACTGCCCCCGGCTTGATAGATAAATTGCGCCCAACGGGGCTCCTGGGGGGTCTGTGCAATGCCATAAATCTTTTTGCTAGCCTGGGTCAGTTTTTGTGCATCGGATTGCAGTTGGGCCCACGTGGTGGGAGGCCCGCTAATCCCAGCTTTTTTAAACATGGCCGGATTGTAATACAGCACTAAGGGCGATTGGTCGCGAGGTAGCCCATAGACGGTGTTGCCGGCTTTGAACATATTGATGGCCCCCGAAAAGAATCCGCTTAACGAATAATGAGATTGCGTGATGTAGCGGTTTAACGGGATTACGGCCCCCTGGGATTCGAAGAGAGGCGCTTGTCCGCCATTGTTCAAGGTAATGATGTCCGGCGCGTCCCCTGCCGCAAACTCCGTCTTTAAGATCGTTTGATAGTTGCCGGAGATGGGCCGATATACCGCATGAATGTGGGGATGGGCCTTGTTGAAAGCCGCCAACTGTTGTTTGATGATGCCATTGGTCACATTGGTTCCGGCCCAACTCGCGACCACGATGGTCACGGGTTTTCCAGAAGCCCCGGGGGGCGACGTCGTACTTGCAACACCACACCCCGCCAAAGCCCCCGCTGAGAGAGCGGTGGCGGCCAGCATGGTGACCGGTCGGATTCTACGCATTTTTGTCACTCCTATCGTTTGGATGGATTTTTACTGCCTGGCACTTCTTTGCTGCGATGCGTGGCCCCGTGATCTTTTATGGGAGTATCACCCCCTTTCGCGGCCTGGATTAAGTCCCAGCCCGTGGAGTTGGCTAATACGTCCCACTCAATGACACGGTCACGGCGCGTGAGTTTAATCGATAGGGTCCCGTGACCCAATCGTATCTGGTGAATTTCCAACGTGGGTATGTCTTGCGGCAATATGGGATCAATCTCAATGCGGTGGCGGGGCGCATCCGGTCGAAGGCCGAGCAATTGTTCTAAAATAAACACGGGCGTCGCCGCGGCCCATGCTTGGGGAGAGCACGAAACAGGGTACGGTACGGGCTGCTGGTATTGCATGAAGGAGAACCCGGCGAAGAGCTCTGGAAGACGATGTGAAGGAAATGCAGCTTGTGCCCGGAGTAAATTTTCTATTAGTGTCAGCGCCTCGGACACATGACCTTGTCGGCGTAATCCATGCGCCACCAGACTGGTGTCGTGCGGCCAGACCGAGCCGTTATGATAACTCAAAGGATTGTATCGCACGGCATCTTCCGACAGCGTACGAATGCCGTAACCCGTGAGCATCGCGGGCGACACCATGCGGCGCGCGACTTCATAAACGGACGGCGACGGGAGTAAATCACTCACCAGCACGTGCCCCAGATTGGACGCTATCACCCAACTTGGACGTTTTGCCCCGTCGAGTGCATAGGCCACCGAACCGTCCGGGTGTACGAATTGACGCTGGAATCTTTCTCGCAAGTTGTCTGCGGTCTGTCTCAACTGATTGGCATGGGACGGCATTCCAAGGTCGGTGTAAATTGCGGACCAGTCGCTGTAGGCTCGATGGGCGTAGGCTTGTACCTCGCATAGAGCCACCGGCCCCTCGAGAAAGCTTCCATCGCCATGCATGACCGAATCCCCCGAGTCTTTCCAACCTTGGTTGGTAATCCCTTCCTGAGCCTCACGCCAATACTCTAAAAATCCGTCGTGATCGCGATCCCCGTACTCTGTCATCCACTGCAACGCACGTTCGACCTGCGGTAGGAGTTGAATGATCAGGTCCCGGTCCCCGGTCCAGTGGAAGTAGCTGGCCAAGAGCATCAAAAATAACGGCGTAGCGTCGATGCTCCCGTAGTAGGGCGCGAACGGTAAAACCCCCAGGCGACTCAACTCGCCAGCCCGGACTTCGTGCACAATTTTTCCGGGTTGTTCATCCCGTTCCGGTCTGATCGCTTGGCCTTGAAGATGCGCCATGGTTAACAACGTGCCACGTGCCACGTCCGTCGAGGCCAAAAGGAACTGCCGGGCGGCAATTAAACTATCCCGACCAAACGGCACCGCGTACCACGGCACACCCGCCACGACCATCGGACCATAGCCTAAATCGCTCTGTAACATGCGGATATCTCGGATTCCTTGTTGGTACCAGTCTGCCAGTGGGGCATTGCCCACCACGGTCGGGAGTTGCGCGATCCAGTCGTCATGAGACCGCCGAATCTGTTCCAGAGTGCGGCCGCTCGGGATTGTCCCAGAGGAAGATCGATGCCCCGGTGTAGCCGTATGGGATGTCGTCAACGCGGGTGAGCGGGCGAGATGAATGGTCAACGTCAACGACGAACGCCCTTGAGCGGGCACGATTAGGGTTTGATTCCATTGGCGGGCCGTGCCGCCGTCGTGAATTGACCGCCACTCTCCCACCACACCCGGGTCTCGGTCACCTCTGTTCCGCGAGCCGTCATGTACGACCAGGCTCAACTGCGTCGTGGTTGTCCAGCCATCTTGGGCGACATACCAATATCGGCAGGAGGCATCTCGTGTTTCCACCGATATCGTGCGATGAAACGGAACCTGTTGAAATCCCCTGACCTCAAACATGTCCACAAAATCCGCATCGACCACGTATCCTACCTCAAGCTGCACCGCATCCAGCGAGAAATTTTCCAAAACCACCTCCTCGTGGAAGGAATTGTCGCCAATCCATTGATGGCGCGTCACCAATAGCGATTCCCGGGGAATCCGCGACGCACCCGACGGCGGTTGATTGGTGTATCGGTAGAACGTTTCAAAGACGTTCTGGGGATGCGATTCTAACAGCACCAAGACGTTCGGATCCGTCATCCACTCCAATCGCGATAAAAATCGGGTATCGCGATGGAAGAGCCCACCCGTGACATGCCCGTCCGTGGGGAGGACAATCCCCCCATCGCGATCCGTAAGATAAAACACATCGTCTTCTTTTAAAATGTGATAGTCCAACGAAACCCACTCCTCTGAACGCGCTCTGACATGTTTATCGTCGGTTCCAAAACGTTTTGGATGCCCGATCTTTGTTCTTGATCCACCTTATTCTCGATGGTTTAAGTACTTTGACGCACGACCATCTCCGACGTTAGCAAACACGCTCGAGGCCGTTCCTGGCGGCGGAGCATGCCCATCAGCATGTCTACCGAGGCTTTCCCCATGTCATACCGGCGTTGGGCCACCGTTGTCAATGCCGGGACAACCCACTCTCCTAAATCGATGTTGTCGTACCCAACGACCGCCACATCATGAGGCACGCGTTTGCCCATTCGCAGGAGCCGCCGCATCCCGCCTATGGCCATCAGGTCACTGGCATAAAAGATGGCCGTCACATCCGGCGCTTTCGTGAGTAGGACTGTCGTAGCCTCCTCACCACCTTGGACCAAGAAATTTGAATGAACCACAAGGTCCGGATCCACCTTGAGCCCCGCCTCTCGTAGTGCCGTTTGATATCCGTGCAACCGATCGACACTGACAACGGCCTCTGCATGTCCGTTGATGAATCCAATCCGCTGGTGTCCCTTAGCGAGAAGATGGCGCACCGCATGCATCGCTCCCTGAATGTTGTCCGTCATGACATACCCACAGTGCGGACTTAAAATCGGTAAATCGATACCCACCGAGGGAAGCTTGGCATCGGCGACTTCACGCATGTAGGGGTCGTTCATGCGCATCCCCATCACGATGACGCCTTCCATACGGCGTTCGGTACAAAAATCGATATAACTCACAAGACGCTGCATGGCGGTCGTCGTGCTTAAAAGAGTCATGTCATATCCGAATTCAGCCAATTGATCATGCACGCCGGCCATGACGTCAAAGAGAAAATGGTGTCCGCCAGGATTCGTGTTGAAATCCGAAACGAGCAACCCCACATTATGGGTCTGTTGCAAGACCAAACTTCGCGCGACGTGGCTGGGTCGATAATTCAACTCTTTGGCGACTTGCAACACACGATCTCTCGTGTCCGCACTGACGTCATCATGTCCGTTAAAGGCATGGGAGACCGTCGTAATCGACACCCCCGCAACACGAGCGACATCCTTGATCGTAACTGGCATGGATAATTCCCCTTACATTCATCGCATAAGTCCGAATTGACACACAAAGAGATAATCTACAGAAATCATACCCAAAACGTTTTGGATATGCAATCATTTTTCATTACATTCTGTTTCGCTAGCTGTTTGGATCGTTGTAAGCGTTACCTAGGCCCCGCAAAGTGGGGGTTGGAGGCATGTTATTAGGGTATATTTTGATAATGTTGCAGGGGGGGTTCATGTACTCGACCACGGCAACACGGTTTCCCAATTACAGTCGATGAGGTCTCGATTTGGGAGTTCTTCAACAGGATAATCTAAGTGGGACAAGGATTCAGGCCATTTCTCTTGGTAGTTCTGATGGTGCTTTAAGTGATTGCGGTTACCTTCGTCCCACGCGGCGTATTGGCCCGAACAGCGGTCACTTCCGATCGGCCACAAACGGTTTGAGACTCGTTCGCTCCGGTTGTGGGCGATGTTCAGATGGCCCACAACTTGCGGAGTTCTTCGCGTTTTTTTGACTCATCCCTCAAAACCCCTTTCGTAGACTCAAGGGGAATTTGGCGCTCGAAAAGGTCCTAGCAGTTTTACGCTTACAGCGAATCTGGCACTAGGGAGTCGCGAACTCCCGGTTCATCTCCTTTCGACGCTCGTGCATCGCACCGCTCAAGTAGACGCAGACAGCAAAAACTAATGAAATCCCGAACCGGAAAGATTTCATGGTCCGCTCGATATGACCGGCACGGTGGTTACCGTCGATGCGCAACGCGACACCGCGGACTACCTGGTGAAAGAGAAGTACGCGGATTATGTGATGGAAGTGAAAGGCAACCAACCCCATCTCCATGAGGCCCTCGAAACCCTCGACGTCGAGGATTTTGTCCCTCCGCAGTGCACCTTCGATAAAGGGCAAGGCCAGTTACTTCGCGTGGAGTATATCACCGGTCTCGGTCCGGAGACGGCCGATGCGACTCGACTGAGTGAGCTAGTACGCGGGCACTGGGCACTGAAAACCCGATTGCACTACGTGCGCGATTGGGACGTAAACCACCCGCTAATCACAAAAAATATGGAAGTCGCCACAGCGGCGTGACAACGCGGATTCATTCACAATCTCTCCTGCGATGAGTGCTCAAACAACCAGTTGCAAATCGACGCATTCCTCTCGGCGACTTCAAGATCCCGTCTTGCGTTGACGCCAACAAACAACGCTTCGATGGCAACCATCGCGATCCACATCGCGTCGACTTCCTGAGGGACCAAACTGACGATCTCACCATAGGCTTCCATCATCTTCCGGACGGTCAGGACCCACTGGTTTCGCCATAGGGTGTCCGTGAATCGGGCAGACAGTATTCCGGCCGCACAGTAACAGACGTCGAAGATCCGGAAATTAGTCTCGAGGTGATCAAAGTCGACCCAGCCGACAAAGCCGGTATCTTCGAATAGCATATTGCCCGTGTGTGCGTCACGATGAATGAGATGGCGCGGCAACTCTTGTAGACTCCCACAATGCATCTTCGTTAGCGAGCAGTCGCTTTGCAAGCGACATCAGTAGTGGCCGCCCCGTTTGGGCTAACACGGGAACGACCGAACGGACAATAGTGGCCGGCAAGTTTCCCGTGGGAAAAGGGATCTCTCTGGTTAGGGGCGCCAATCCTTGGTGCAACGTGCCTATCTGACCTCCGAGATCCCAGGCATGTCTGAAGAGGACATCCAAATCCAGTGGGGATTCCGCCACATAGCCAAAACGGCACAATGCACGGTCCTCATCCAAGAGCCAAATATTCCATAGGTATTCCGCAAGTAGGCCAACACTGCCAAGTGACTCTAGTACCTTCTGCTCGTTCAAGAGGTGCG
>JAJYPK010000146.1 GCA_021795465.1 Bacillota bacterium | reverse complement strand
TCTAGCGCACAATGCGTGGCAGTGCCTCTAAGTACTGGTCAGCGGTTACCACCACCTCATGATGTCGCGTATCGAGGTGGGACGCCGTTTCTCGGGCCGCAGTCAACTCATTGATTTCGCCATGCTTTCCGGCGAATCCAATGCTAAAGGTGTCCAATATTTGATGTTGCCGCAAAAATGCGACCACCGCACTCGAATCGATTCCACTCGACAGATAAGCGCCACGGGGTACATCGCTCATCATGTGATAGCGCACCGAATCCTTAAGGGTGCTGTAGATGGTTTCCCGTAGTTCAGGCAAGGTCCAATCCTGACGAGGGGTAAACGCCACCGACCAATATCGCGTAAGGGACGCCCGTCCGCCTTTGACGGTCAAATAATGGCCAGGTGGTACCTTGTAGACGCCTTGTAGCATGGTATCGGGGTCCGGCACGTACTGAAACGATAGATAATGCCAAAGCGATCGCAAGTCGACTTCAGGACGAATCGCACCGGAGGCCAAAAGCCCCTTAATTTCCGACGCAAACAACACGCCTTGAGGCGTCTCGGCATAGTATAACGGTTTGATGCCAAAATGATCCCGGATCAAATACAAGGTTTGGCGGGAACGGTCCATAATCGCAATGGCAAACATTCCACGCAGTTTTTTACTGAGACCTTCAACACCTTCCTCTTCGTAGAGGTGAGGAACCACTTCGGCGTCACTTTGCGACCGAAACCGATGCCCCCGCCGTATCAGGTCTTGACGGATTTCTTGATAGTTGTAAATTTCACCGTTAGTCACGGACCAAATACTTTCGTCTTCACCCGACATCGGCTGATGACCACCGCTGACGTCTAAAATGGATAAGCGGCGAAATCCCAGTCCGATCCCTTCATGGCGGACCATGCCCGCGTCATCCGGCCCCCGATGCACCATCGCGTCCATCATCCGTGTCAACACGGCATTATCCAGGTCACACCCGCTGGTCGCAAACCCAGAGACCCCGCACATCAGGACGCCCCCCTCTTCTTCACGTTGAAGCTTCTTATCCTTTAACGTCTGCAACAGGTTTTATGTTACTTGATTAAATAAACCCTGGCCCCCGGTAGTCGTCAACGATCCCGAGTTAAGTGTCGGAACCGTGCCACACGGTGTTTTCACCCTTGGGAGTATACATTGGGAATGTTAAAGCTGCAACAACCCCAAAGGCGGTTGATCTCATACATTTCCTGCATCATTCGCTTCCTCACGACCATACGGAAGACCGCGGCATCTGCCACGCCGCATTTCGTAGATTATACCTTAGTCAGTCGCTACGTGGTCGGGAAGATTTCGACGGTCATGGGGCGTCACCTTCCGATGCTACTATCATCAGGCGGTTTGGTTCGAGACCCAAGCCCTGGCACAATGGGCACCTGTGGGGGCTTTGGTCATCAGTTGCATGAGACGCATCAATCACTTAGACGAGTGCGCGCTAAACGGCACGGATCAAATGGGTCCGTGCCGTTTAGGGTATCGGCGTTTAGAGAAAGTCCTCGTCGTTAAACCCTTCTTCGACTACATCGTCCACGACAATGCAATCCTCGTCGGCGTCAAATACCACATTGCCGCAATGCGGACAACTTAACTGAATTCCATCTTCATCGAAGAGGGCCTCATTATAATACGAATCCTGTTGGCAGACGGGACATTCTAATTCGATGTAGCCTTCATCGTCGTCGTCTTCGAGTTGAAGGTTGTCGTCATGGTCGCCGGTGTCTCCCACATATACGTCCTCTTCCAGGCTCATCAGATCCGAATCTATTTCCTCAACGTACTCTTCGAGTTCTAGCTGATTTGACGCAACCTCTTCCATGTCGAGGCTCAATTCTCGCAAAACTTCGACCACCTCTGCGAGAATTTTCCCTTCTCGGCCCTGGTCGGCCAAATCATAGCGCTCCGCCATACCCGCCAGGTACGAGACCCTTCGTCGAAGATCTGCCATGCTGCTACACCTCCTTATAGCCGTTACATGCTTAACCTAACCAATCCACGACATCTTCATGCGCAAAAACCATTAACGGCGGGATCCGCTCACCGCCGTTACAATGCTGATATTGCTTAAAATCGAATTAGGCTCGTCCTGTATACTGCCCGGTGCGCGTGTCCACCGTAACTTTATCGCCTGGATTAACAAATAGCGGGACTTTTACCGTGGCACCGGTCTCTAGGGTGGCCAACTTGGTAGCCCCAGAGGTGGTGTCCCCCTTGAATCCCGGTTCCGTTTCCGCGACTTCCAGCACCACACTGTTAGGCAAATCGACTCCGATGCTGGCTCCCTTGAATAAGACGACATAACACGTCATGTTTTCTTTTAAAAACTTGACCCCATCACCAATGTCCTCCGCCTTTAAGCCAATCTGTTCAAAGGACTCCGTATCCATAAAGGTGTATTCATCGCCGGAATTGTAGAGGTACTGCATTTCATGTTTTTCCACTTTCGCAGCCGGCACTCTTTCCCCGGCATTAAAGGTTCGCTCCACCGCACCTCCGGTCTG
Source organism: Bacillota bacterium (assembly GCA_021795465.1). GTDB lineage: Bacteria > Bacillota > Sulfobacillia > Sulfobacillales > Sulfobacillaceae > JAKADJ01. Next base: position 5,736 of record JAJYPK010000146.1, on the reverse strand, counting down.
CAGGTTCTTAAGCTTCGTACGCACAAAAGCGGATCCTTTACCGGGTTTGACGTGCTGAAACTCTACAACCTGATACAGAACCCCATCCAACTCAATGGTTACGCCATTACGGAAATCGTTGCTAGAAATCAAATAAGCCACCCCTTAAGTCAAAAGACATCATTCGCATCCTACAAGACTCTTTAGGCTTTGTCCACCCGTTTAAGACCGGCCCGCTAGCCTCGGGTAGAGCCCGGTTTTCGGGCGCCCTAATGGTCTTAGATTCTTTGCAAATAGTCGACAAAATACGCTACCGCCAATCGATAACCAGATGGCCCGAAGCCACTAATTTGACCCACCGCCACCGGTGCAATCAGGGAATGGGCACGAAACGGTTCACGTGCATAAATATTCGATAGATGCACCTCTACAACCGGAATTTCGAGGGCTGCGACGGCATCCCGTAAGGCGTAACTTTGATGCGTAAGGGCGCCTGGGTTCATAATGACGCCACGACTATTACCCTCGGCGAGAGCTTCTAGATAATCGATAAGGGCCCCTTCATGATTGCTCTGAAACTGTTGCAGTTGAAGCTCTGGATACTCTTCGTGTAGCTCCGAGAGAATCTCTGACCAATTTTGACGGCCATAAATCTCCGGCTGGCGTTGGCCAAGCCGTCCCAAGTTCGGACCATTTACGATGTCAAGTCTTAGCATGGGCATCTCCTTCGAGGCCTGGCAGCGGAAAACATTCTGCGAGGTGTCGTACGCGCGCTTGGAACATGGACAAGTCTTGATCTGGAGGTCCTTGGAGCACATCGGCCATGATCGTACCGAGTTCCACCATTTCCTCCGTCCCTAATCCGCGTGTGGTCACCTGGGGGGTTCCGATCCGAATGCCTGACGTCACGGTAGCCTTTTCGGTTTCAAAGGGGATGGTATTTTTGTTCACCGTGATGGCGACTTGAGCTAATCGGTTTTGCGCCTCTTTACCAGTTATGCCGCTGTGTTTGACGTCGACCAGGATCAGATGGGTGTCGGTCCCGTTGGAGACCAACCGCATTCCGCGCTCTTTGAGGGTGCACGCCAACGTCTCGGCGTTATTAAGCACGCGACCTTGGTAAGACCGGAACTCGTCCGTCAGGGCTTCGCCAAATGCTACCGCTTTCCCGGCGATGACGTGCATTAAAGGTCCTCCTTGAAGCCCGGGGAATACCACCTTATCGAGTCGTTTTCCCCATTCAGGATTCGACAGGATGAATCCACCACGGGGACCACGCAGCGTTTTGTGGGTTGTCGAGGTCACAAAATCTGCGTAACCGACGGGGTTTGGATGCAGTCCCGCTGCGACTAAGCCGGCTATGTGGGCCATATCCACCATCAAGAGGGCTCCGACTTCGCGGGCTATACGGCTGAATCCTTCAAAGTCGATGCGCCGCGGATAGGCCGAGGCACCCGCCACAATCATCTGGGGACGAAACTCCAAGGCGATTTGGCGCACGTGATCCAAGTCAATGCGCTCGGTCGTCGGTTCCACGCCATAACTTTGGCTGGTATAGAGTTGACCGGATAAGTTGACCGGGCTACCGTGGGTCAAATGGCCCCCATGAGATAATGCCATCCCGAGAATCCTATCGCCGGGCTTTAAGGCAGCCAAATACACCGCGGTATTGGCCGATGCACCAGCATGAGGCTGAACATTGGCGTATTCCGCCTGATACAGCGTCTTAACCCTGGTTCGGGCCAATTCTTCTACCACATCCACGAATTCACAGCCACCGTAATAGCGGCGCCCCGGATATCCTTCGGCATACTTGTCAGTCATGACCGACCCCACTGCCTCTCGCACTGCCGGCGATGTCCAATTCTCCGATGCAATCAGTTCGAGATGAGATGTTTGTCTCTGTTCTTCCTGTTTAATCGCCGAAAACACCTCAGGATCCACGTGGCGTAAATCGTGATGCATCATGATGATCGTCCCCCTTGGGTTATTCCGGCATCCGGTTGGTAAGTTAGATTCGGTTTGCGTGCCGCCATCGCTTCGTCTAAACGACCTACAACGGTCTCATGAGGCGCCGTGTGAAGCACATCGGGAGTCTCATCTACTTCTTGGTCAATCCGCCGCATCGCATCGGCAAACCGATCGAGGGTTTCTTTAGATTCCGTCTCTGTTGGCTCCACCATCAAAGCTTCCTCAATGACTAGAGGGAAATAGACCGTAGGGGGGTAGAACCCATAGTCGATGAGACGCTTGGCAATATCTAAGGCGCGCACTCCTCGGTGTTTTTGACGCGTGGCCGAGAGCACGAACTCGTGTTTGACACGGCGCTTAAACGGCGTCTCATAGCGATCCCGCAATTGCTGCAAGAGGTAATTAGCATTTAATACGGCGGTATCGGATACCGCCAAGAGACCCTCGGCACCATGACTGCGCAGATAGGCATAGGCCCGGACCAAAATACCCACATTACCGTAATAAGACCGCACTTTCCCGATAGTATCAGGGCTTTCATCCGATAGCTGCCACTCATTATTGCGCCATACGATTGAGGGTTCCGGTAAATAAGGGATCAAGGCCTTTTTTACCCCTACAGGACCGGATCCCGGTCCACCACCACCATGCGGTGTAGAGAATGTTTTGTGCAGGTTCAAATGGACCACGTCAAATCCCATATCCCCAGGGCGGACCCGGCCCAGGATCGCATTCGCATTGGCGCCATCGTAGTAGAGGAGGCCCCCTGCCGCATGCACGATGTCGGCGATCTCCAAAATGTCTTCTTCAAAAAGTCCGAGGGTATTGGGATTGGTTAGCATCAGTCCCGCCGTGCTCGATCCTACTAAGCCGCGTAAGGCGTCCACATCGACACCACCACGTGCGTTAGAAGGAACCTCTCTCACTTCGAAGCCGGCCATTGCCGCAGTGGCGGGGTTCGTGCCATGGGCAGAGTCTGGCACCAAGATAGTGGTCCGGGTCTCGCCACGCGCCTCTAAATATCTTTTAATCATGAGAATACCGGTCAACTCCCCGTGGGCTCCCGCCGCCGGCTGCAAGGTGACCCGATCCATACCCGAGATCTCTGCCAGTCCCTCTTCGAGCCGGTGGAGTAGCTCCAAGGTTCCTTGCACCGTTGCCACCGGCTGAAGCGGGTGCACGGTCTGAAATCCCGGCAGATTAGCGACCGATTCATTAACTTTGGGATTATATTTCATGCTGCAGGATCCTAATGGGTAAAATCCCGTATCCAAGCCATAGTTCAAAGTGGAGAGGAACGTATAGTGGCGCACCACGTCGAACTCGGAGACCTGGGGCAGTCTCGTGGGAGTGGTTCGGATATAGTCTTCAGGTAGCACCGCGTGCAGGTCCGGCATCGGAACATCACTCTCGGGTAATTGGATACCTCGGCGCCCCGGCACCGACTTTTCAAAAATTATCGGGACATCCATCGAACCACCTCCTTTGTTAACCCGTCGCACTCTGCCTTCGTTCGCTTTTCTGTCACGGCCAACTGCCAATACCCTTCCCACTTAGGATTCCAGCGTCCCAGATCAAAGCCACCCAAGTATCCTTTGCTCAACAGATACGCATTGAGGTCCGCCACCGACCCCGGTATTTTAACCACAAATTCATAGAGGAAGGGTTCATCGGTTATGGCCAAGTCGATCCCATGCGCCTGCAACGCTGTTTGAAGATAGTGCGCTTTCGCCATCGATAGCAATGCCACATCCTTGAGTCCGTCAGGGCCAAGACTCGCCATATAAATGGTCGCCATCAACGCATTCAGCGAATGGTTGGAACAAATATTGGACGTCGCTTTTTCACGCCGGATATGTTGTTCTCGGGCTTGGAGAGTCAGCACAAAGCCTCGGGATCCAGAATGGTCTTCGGTGGCCCCCACCAGGCGGCCGGGCAACTTGCGCACCAGTGGCGCTTGGACGGCAAAATATCCGAAGGTAGGCCCCCCAAAGTTCAGCGCTTGGCCCAACGGCTGGCCTTCCCCCACCACAATGTCCGCGCCCATTGCTCCCGGTGGTTTAAGGAGAGCGAGGGCTACGGGATCCGATGACACAATAGCCAACGCCTGATGTTGGTGTGCCAGGTCAATCATGCGGGAGAGACCGATCACGCGGCCGAGCATATCCGGATATTGCCAAATCACCGCCGCTACAGGTTCTCCAGTTTTGAGGGATTGTTCTAAGTCATCCAGATCGTGTACGGTATGAACGTCTCCACGTCGAGCCGCGACATAAGTCTTGGTAACCGCGACGCTATCAGGATGGACGGCCTCATGCACCAAGATCCGACCGCGTCGGGTATGGGCCAGCGCCAAAAGCGCCGCCTCCCCCACTGCCGATGCCCCATCGTACATGGAGGCTTGTGCCGCATGCGTACCGGTCAGTCCCGCAATCATGGTTTGAAATTCGTAAATGGCTGCCAAGGTGCCTTGCGACAATTCGGGCTGATACGGCGTATACGCCGTCATAAATTCACCGCGGCTTGCAAGCGCTCCTACGGTCGACGGAATAAAACGATCGTAAAATCCGGCACCTAAAAACATGACCAGGTCGTCGGACCCACGGTTTTTGTGGGCTAATTGAGCCATATGTTGTCGCAACTCAAGCTCTGAGAGGGCCGGTTCCAAATTCAGAGGTCGATTTAACCGGGCCGCTGAAGGAATATCTTCAAACAATTGATCGATCGAGTGGAGATCCAGCGATCGGAGCATCTCCTGACGCTCCTGTGAGGTATGAGGTATGTAACGCAAGCCTTACGCTCCTTCGATTTCGGATTGGTACGCCCTGGGACTCAGCAACTCGGCGGGCTCGGCACTCACCTCAACTTGAATGATCCAGCCATTACCGTAAGGATCCTCGTTAACCAATTCAGGACGTGTCGTGAGTTCTTGATTTACCGCCACCACTTTGCCAGCAACTGGGCTGTAGAGATCTGACACCGATTTGACGGACTCTAGGACGCCAAAAGCATCTCCTGGATTCAGTGCAGAGCCGACTTCAGGCAACTCCACGAACACGACATCACCCAGAGCTTCTTGCGCGTAGTCCGTGATCCCGACCTTGCCATCTGACGCCACCCACTCGTGATCCTTCGTATACTTAAGGTTTTCTGGAACGTTCATCACATTTACCTCCTGTCCTTTTTAGGATCGCTTATAAAACGGGGTTTTAATAACTTCCGCTGCAACCTGACGGCCTCGAATGTTTACACCTAACTGCGTACCGATTTTCCCTAACTCCAGGGGTACTAGGGCCAATGCAATAGGCATCTTCAGGGTGGGGGCATAAGATCCCGAGGTGATAATCCCCACCGTCGCACCATCAGGACCCACGACCTCATACCCCGCCCGTGCGATACCACCCGAAAGCCGTATTCCAACCACTTTGGAGCTAAGGCCCTCACTTTTCTGCCGGGCCAAAGCCTCCCGGCCCACAAAATCTGTCTTGTCCTTAAGTCGTACAAAAGGCGCCAGACCGGCTGCCAACGGGGAAATGGTTGACGACAATTCATGGCCGTAGAGGGGGAGCCGCGCTTCCAGACGTAAGGTGTCACGGGCACCGAGCCCCACCGGTCGCGCACCATGGCTCGCCCAGCTATCCCACACCCTCAAAGCATCTAAAGCAGCGACATAAAATTCGAAACCGTCTTCACCGGTGTAACCGGTGCGAGATAGAAGTCCTGTTACACCGGCGATGGTCACTCTCGGTGCAAAATGATAATACGAAAGGGAGCCCAAATCGAAGC
>JAJYPK010000145.1 GCA_021795465.1 Bacillota bacterium | reverse complement strand
TTTTCACGATGGGATTCGAACGGGGCGCGGGACCCTTGGGTGGGCTGCTTGTTATTACTGGGGTATCGGCATCTACGGTCAACGCCTGTGTGTGAGGACTCGCGAACGTAACCGTGACTTCTGAAAGCCGGGGCGCGGTCCAAAACTATGTACACTGGCTAAATAATGTAGGAATGGCCATGGCTCTGCCGATTTCGGCGGACATTCTCCTATGGTTTGGGTGGGTTCGTGTACCATGCCCTCAGTCCAGCGGTGCTATTTTCCTTGACCTTGCCCGTGGCGGTGCTCTCGGCCCTTTTATATCGCGGTGCTGACATAACGCATCGACGGCGTACCCAAAAACACGTGGCCTAATATATTGAAGTCGAAAGCCTAGAGATGAGGCGTGCCGAGTGTTTGTTCGAACGCCCGAGCTAGGCGCCGGATCCCTTCTTCCATTCTCGGGGGAGTTTCATAACTAAAGCAAATTCTTAGCTTCTGGGTATGGGGCGCCGCGGCAAACGGATAGAAATACTGTCCGGGAACGTAACTGACACCGAGACTCCGGGCCTTGTCTAAAAGATCCGTGCTCTCTATGCGATCCGGATAACGTAGCCAAATGTAGAATCCCCCTAAGGGTGCGTCCCATAGCACATCGGGGGGCATGAAGTGGGTTAACGCCTCGTGGGCTAAATGTGCGCGATCTCGGTATTGCTCGCGCAATAGGTCGAGTCGGGCATCATAATTGATCGAGTGAAGATACTGTCGGGTGATGCCGCTAATTACGGGGTTGCCTAAATCTTTTTTCCATCGCGCCATGGCATCGAGGAGAGGACTGGGCCCGGTGGCCCATCCCACTCGAAGACCCGGCGCGATAGTTTTCGAGAGGGTTCCGAGATATACCACAAAGCCCCGGGTATCCAACGTTTTGATGGGAGGGATCGGGGTGCCAAAATAGAGAGCATCGTAGGCGCCATCCTCCACAATGAGGAAATTGTACTGCATGGCTAATGTAACCATGGCTTGGCGCATCTCCCATGACATGACTAGACCAGTGGGGTTTTGAAATGAAGACCCTAGGTAAAGGAGCTTTATCGGGTGAGTGTCCGTTCGGGAAGTCAGGTATGTCGTTAACATTTCGTTAAAGTCTCGGTCTGGACGATCACAAGGGAGGGCCACTACGTGTGACGTATAATTGTGAAAAATCTCAAGGGCTTCCATGTATGTCGGACCTTGGGTAATCACCACGGACTCGGAATCTAGCGTGACGCGGCAGAGCAGATCTAAGCCTTGGATAGAACCTTGGGTCATGAGCAGGGCGTCCTCTTGACGCATTAAGCGGCTCTTTCGCATGCGGTCAGCCACCCATTCGGTAAGGTCGTTACTGGTGGGAGAACCCGCATATTGGAACGGTCTATCTCCTTCGATATCAACTAAATGCGACATCGCCGCTGCGAATTCTCGACCGGGAACGGTGTTCGGGAAGGGGTAACCGCTAGCCAAATTAATCCACGTGTCACCCATCGGTTGGAGCCAGGATCCGGGTACGGGATAGCGGAGCGCGTCGACAGCGCGCTGGTTTAGCCAACGCTTAGAGGCATTTCGGATAGGGTCTTCGGACTGGACATGGGACACAGAGGCTCTCCTTTGTGATGGGTGCAGTGGATTCGTCCCACCTGATCGATACCTTACACTTTATCAGGCGCTGACCATGGGGCGCAATGATGACGGAATCTCGGCGTGCCTGAGGACCAATGGGACTGATACACTATGCAAGGAAGACCGACAAGGTCATGGATTATGGAGAGGAAGAGAGGCAAGAACCATGGCTAAGAGTCTCATGGTGGTCGGAACATCGTCGCACGTGGGAAAAAGTATTCTGGTCACGGCCCTCTGCCGGATTATGCGACAGGATGGGTTTTTGGTGGCCCCTTTCAAGGTGCAAAACATGTCGCGAAATTCCGCCGTAACCCCCGAAGGGTTAGAACTTAGTCGCGCCCAAGCGGTCCAGGCGGAGGCGGCCCAAACGCCGGTGAGTGTGCATATGAATCCCATTCTATTAAAACCGATGAATGGCCACATATCGCAAGTGGTGGTGCAAGGTCGGGTGCATAGTCATCAAGCGGCTCTGTCATACATGCATGCCGAGAAAGGGGATTTGTGGCGGGTAGCCACCGAAAGTTATCAATATCTAGCCGAACGATATTCCGTCATTGTCTTGGAGGGGGCGGGCAGTCCGGTAGAAATGAATTTGAAGGCGCATGACTTGACCAACATGAGAGCCGCCAAAATGGCCGATGCGGCTGTGCTACTGGTGGCGGACATTGAACGCGGGGGGGTGTTTGCGTCGGTCATCGGCACTCTGGATCTCTTGGAACCCGATGAACGGGTACGCATAGCGGGCATTGTGATCAATAAGTTTCGGGGGGATCCTACTCTCTTTGATGACGGCGTGCGATTTTTGGAAGAGAAGACCGGCATCCCGGTTCTGGGTGTCATGCCGTATGTCCCGGAGATTGGCATCGATGAGGAGGATTCATTGGGATTGACCTCGCCCCGATACCAGTTGAGTTCAGCCAATGGGGCACGCATCGCCATTGTGCCGCTCCCCCATCTCGCCAATTTCACGGATGTGGATGCGTTGTTCTTAGAGACGGATATGGTGCCATTTTTTTGCCGTACGCCAGAAGATCTCGCAAAAGCCGATGCGGTGATTATCCCCGGCACCAAGAATACGATGGAGGACTTGATGTGGTTAAAGTCTCGGGGTTGGGCAACGGCACTCGAGAAGGTACAGCGACGAGGATGCCCGATTTTAGGAATCTGCGGAGGGTATCAAATGCTGGGCGAAGTCGTCTGCGATCCTGAGGGGCTGGAGTCTATGCAATCGGAAGTCACGGGACTAGGGTGGCTACCTATGAAGACCACCCTGGTTTCACCCAAACGCACTGTATGGGTAAAAGGGCGTCTCGTAGACGCCTGGGGCGGACATTCGGTGAGTGGCTACGAGATTCACATGGGACGAAGTCAATCCACGGGGAATGTTTTACCGCTGGCCGAGGTCCACAGTGCCGATGATGACACCGCCCACCAGGAAGGATTCGTCACGAACGATGGGAAGATTGTGGGCACCTATCTTCATGGCATCCTCGACAATCCCGGATTTCGCGACCAATGGCTCAATCAGGTGCGCCAAGCGGTGGGGTTAGCCGCACCGGAATCCAACCGTTCGCCGGTGTCAATGCAAGACGTTCGTGAACAAGCTTACGATCGGTTGGCGACCATGGTGCGCGGGCATCTTCAAATGGATATGGTCTATCACGCGATGGGTATCGAGCGCCACGACCCCATCTTAGATTAAAGGCGCAACACGCGTAGTGCTAAGCCCTGGGTCCAATGTTTTCGGGGGGAAATCTTCGCTGTAACAAGCGTTCTGCACGAAGGATGGCCGAAGACGCTTCGCGATCTTGGTTTCGAATCCACAAGAGGGTATCGAAATGCTGGGTAACCCAGATCGGATAGAGGCCGATCAGCCGTCCCTCGATGATCTCGCGGGTTACGGAGAGCTCGGGAACAATGGAAATTCCCACATCCCCTGCGACCAGCTTCTTAGTGATGGATATGTCATTGACTTCCATGGTGCGAAACGGGGTGCCACGTTCGGTTAAGTCTTGAAGAATGGGTGTCCAGTAACGGTTGTCGGGTTGGACCAGGAGTCGCTTGGTGGCGATAAGGGTTTGCCAGGATGGCGGGGGCGTGTCGAGATCTCCCCCATCGGGTGCGGTAATGAGGACAAGCGCATCGTTGACTAAGGGTTGATAGCGCACCCCGGAACGGCGGATGCCATCTTGGACCAAACCCGCATCCTGAGATCCTTGGGCCACCGCCTTGATGGCCTCAAGAGGAGAGACGACGTGAACCTCAATGTCAAGGTCTGGATATGCGCTTAAAAGTGTCTGACAGAGCCACGGCAACACGACGTCTGCCGCGTAAAACGACGCGGCAATGGTGAGTGGCTCGGTTTTTTGGCGAGTTCGAAGGCTCTTTTGGCTTCCTTCTTGAGCGAGGCTCAAGATTCTTTGGGCGTACGGAAAAAAATTGGAGCCCGCTGGAGTCAATTCCACGCGACGTCCCCGACGCACAAACAGAAGGGTTCCTATTTCAGCTTCCAAGTGGGCGATGTGATGCGACACCGTCGCCTGGTTGATAAATCGCCGTCGCGCCGTCTCACGGAAATTTTGAGTCTCTGCGGCAGAGACAAAGGTCTTGACCCACTCCAGATCCATAAAAACCTCCTTGATGCGTGTTTATCATCAGGCGATGCTACATTGATGCAAAACTATCCATTCATTGACCTCTATAGTAGCTATGAGGTGATGATTATGGAAGAGGTATTGGTCTCATCCGGACTCGAGGGGGTAGTCGTGACCCTGACCGGAATTTCCGACGTTAACGGAACACGTGGAGAGCTTACTTATCGTGGTCGACCGATACAGGAGGTCGTGGCCACCTATCACTGGGAGCAAGTCCTGCGATTTCTCTCGGGGGTGGCGCCTCGTAATGAGCCTCCCATTACCTATACGGTAAGCCCGGATAGCACCGACGATCCCATGACGCGGTTTGCCCGTCTCGCCTTAGAAGGAGACTATGATGACAGCCGCCCCTTTGACTATGTGAGACGCTTGCCCCTGGCACTTGCCGCCACACGGAAAGCTTCCAACGATCCGGGCTGCGGACTTATTGCGTACCGCTATTTAACGATGCTGCGTGGTCAGGCCCCGACCGATCGGGAAGCCAATGCACTCGATGCGTATTGGGTGACGATTGCCGAACATAGTCTCAATGCTTCGACATTCGCGGTACGCATTGCGGCCAGTACGGGTGCCCTTTTGCCTATGGCTATTGCGGTCGGCATCGGGGTCTTGTCGGGCCCGTTGCATGGGGGAGCTCCGACCGGCGTGCTCAAGCTACTCGATGAGGCACGGCGCGTCGATGATATTGACGAATTATTAAAGACGAAGCTAGATTCGGGCCAACGTCTCATGGGATTTGGTCATCGGGTGTATCGCACGATGGACCCACGAGCCATTGCACTGCGTCAAGCTTTTGAAGATCTTGCTCACGATCATGACGCCGTTCGGCTGGCATTGGCGGTGGAAAAAGGTGCCCGAAAACTACTGGGCCGTCGTTATCCCAATCGGGTGTTGGCGACTAACGTGGAGTTTTATGCGGCGGCTCTTTTGGATACGCTGGGAATCGATGCCGCCTGGTGTCCGCCAACCTTCGCCGCAGGAAGGCTCGCAGGATGGACGGCCCACTATATGGAGCAGCTGGCAACAGGTCGTCTCATTCGCCCCCTGGCTCGTTATGAAGACCCGGGTTCATCTCCCGGGTCGCTATGAGACGTTTGTGGTGTAGGTACGAGTTTGGCTACGGTATCGGATTGCGGCGATAAGGATCAGGATTGCGGGGACCCATAAGGCGACCTCGGGTCGATGGCCGGGTATGGCCAAAAACAACAGGATACCTAACGCTAGGGTCCGTGCTTCGCGGCCTCCCGTAACGCTTCCGATGGCGACTTTCCTTACCAGTTCGCTGCTTTCTGCCAGGTGCCACGTTATGATGAGTCCGAAAAGAAACAAGGCATGAAACGGAGTGAGGGCTACCCCTAATGGGAGGACCACCCAAACGAGATATGAGAGGATGGTCACCACCAAAAACGGGACGATCGTGCTGGAGATGACGCGACTCGCGGCGGTGTCCGGCCAAAATTGACGCATAAAGGCATCGCCGTAATCGCGCTGAAAGTATAGGGTCATTCCCCCGCGGTTCATCCGGTAACAGAAAAAGAGCCAGAGCAACCAGGCTAGCCCTCCGTGCACCCCAAACACTAAGAGGATACCAGATCGTAAGAGTAAGGCAATTTCCACGAGAACCAGTCCCTGGCCTGGGGTGCGCCATATCCCCAAGAGAAAACGTCCAAGTTCCCATTGAGGGAAGGGCCAGTTGGGGAGCGAACCTCGTGCTCGGCGTCGACGCATACGGGCGCGTTGTCGCATGTCTTGCACTAACTGTGGATTAGGAAGAAAGGCAGTGCCGAGAGATCGGACATCCGCGTAAAATTCACTGGCTTCTTGAATGGTAATAAGGTTCAGACGTGGGCCGAGGAACAACATAAGCATCCATCCCATGAGCCAGAGGGTGCCGATGGCGACCAACGGGTCAAGGGGACTAACGCTACTCGTGATGCCCAAAAACACCCAATGGGCGGGCCAGGTCGTGAGCCGGCGTTCCCAAAATAGGGCGGGGATGACGATGAGAGGAATGAACCCTTGAAATCGCCGGGGCCTTCGGGGACGAGCAACGCGCAATAGAGACAATGTGTACACCCACACGTTCACCATCACCCCCCATGCCCCAAACAGGCAGGACCCGTACCACACGGTGACGTGTGTCAAATGAAGAAAACTTAACGTTAAGGACCCTAAGAATCCCCAGACCAGGAAGGCTTTGATTTGGCGAGGAACGAGAGCCATCGTGGCCATGGCCCTCCGGGATATGGGAGTCGGGGCGATAAGTTCTAAGTCGCCATGGGGCAATAGGAACGGATAGTGGAATAAGCCACGCATAATCAATATCATGGCGATTAGAGTAAGGATAGTACTGATCGCCTGAATGGCCATGTACGGGAAGGGATGGCCGATTTGAGACATCATGTTTAATACCATGGCCCAACTCACGATACCCCACACGACCGCGATGCCGATAACGTAAAATCCATAGGAATAGGTGGCCCAATCGAGGTGGGTAACATCCAGACCAAGCACGCGAAATACATAGAGCAGTTGACTGCGCCATTCTCTCGCTCGTAAGCGCCCAAGGAGAACTATGTCACGCATCGTTAGGATTCCTCGCGGTATGTAAGGAATCCTGGAGGACGCGATGCGGAAGTTGGCTCCATACCTGGTCGGTGGATGTATCTAAGGCGCTATCTTCGATGAATACGCCTTGATCGAGAACCACCGCCCGGTCGGGCGGATGATTGTTCGGCAGCACATGCGTACTGAGCAATACACTGACCTCTCCTTGGACTAAACCATGAATTTTTTTAGCGAGGTGACTTTGCGAGTGCGGATCCAAGGGTCCAAAGGGCTCGTCTAAGAGCAGGACTTGTGGATGTGTGATAAGGGCCATGGTTAAGGCGAGTTTATACTGCATGCCTCGGGAAAAGCTGGCTGGGTAGGCGCGGGGATTCTGATCAATGCCAAAACTATTGAGCAGATCTTTGGCTTCGGATTCCCATTGGGGTATCCGATTGGCGCGGGTCACCAGTTGCAAATGCTCCCATACGGTCATGTCCGGATAAAATTGTGGGGTATCGGGAACAAGTTTGACATGGGCTCGGATCTCGCGTTCGTAGTTCTCCCATTCTAAACCGTTGATGCAAATGGTGCCCTGCGTGATGCGAAACCAACCGGCTAGTGCACGTAGGAGCGTGGACTTACCAGCCCCATTTTCGCCGAACAGCGCTAAGTATTGACCTGGAGGAACCTCTAGGTTGATTTCCTTTAGGGCGAAAAAGCTTCCATATTTTACGGTGACATTGTGGCATTCTACACGTAGCATGTGTGTCTCCATTTTGGATTGCGTGCCTGTGAGGTGAGGACAGGCGTCGCATAATTTTTAGTGCAGGTTCAAAAAGTGACCCCCATAGACACTACCCGCTAGAGTCTCTCTATATAATAGTCTATTATGCTGCGAGCGAGTGAGAGCGAAGACCGAACCATTCATCAAGTCCGGATTGGCTGCATACATAACCCTAAGGACAAAGCACAAGCATCCCAGGGAGGGATCCGGGTGGATTGGAAAGTATTGTTGTCAACCTTTGGTTTAATTTTTTTTGCGGAGCTAGGAGATAAAACGCAACTGACGACGATGATGCTTGCAGCCCAAAGTGATGCACCCTCTTCCGTATTTGTCGGCGCAGCGATTGCGTTGTCGCTTTCTGCGTTATTAGGTGTCGTGTTTGGAGAAGCTATCACCAAACTGGTCCCGACACAGTACATTCACTTGGGCGCAGGCATAGCCTTTGTAGGGATTGGCGTCCTTCTCATTGTAGGGAAGTTATAGACCATTACCATAAAATGTAACAATAGCCAGTGCCGTCACCTTGCACGGTTTGATGCCATCGTGATATTATACTGTCGTGTTATGCGCCCGTGGTGAAGTGGATATCACGCAGGCCTCCGGAGCCTGAAGCAGGGGTTCGAGTCCCTTCGGGCGCACCAAAACCTTTGACACCCGCATCCGATATAGGATTGCGGGTTTTTTGTTTCTCGAAAAACTGCTACGAGCCGCAAAAAACTACAATATCCATCCCCA
>JAJYPK010000144.1 GCA_021795465.1 Bacillota bacterium | reverse complement strand
CGAGGCTTTGGACGTGCCCATCGACCGACGATTTGTCTGGGATCCCTCAGGCTAAATCGCCCGTGAAAAAATCACGATTTTTTCACAAGCTGATATGCGGAACCTGGGATAGAATGGCCAAGGTCTTCTTGGATGTCCCCCAACACCAAGACGACGGGACTCACCAGGGACGACCGCATTTCAATGCCCCGATTCTAGACTCTTTGGCCATCTCATCGGCCCGTACTTCTCATGATATACTGATCCCATTTGAAAGGGGTCTACACGCGTGGGAGCCGCAATTGCATTTGTCACACTCTGGATTGGACGCATCGGGTACATCGCCGTGTTTGCGGTGCTGTTTATCGAAAGCGTGGGAGTTCCGAGCCCGTCGGAAATCATGTTGTTACTATCGGGCTATGAGGTATACAAAGGGACTTTCAGTTATCCGCTCGTGGTCTTAATCGGAGCATCCGGGAGTATTTTAGGAGCCACGACCGCGTACTGGATTGCACGGCTCGGAGGGCGTCCCTTGATCTTGACCAAGTTCCGATTCATATTCAAAAACGAAGCCCGCCTCGAATATTGGGAGAATTACTTTCGAACCAAGGGTGACAAAGTCGTCCTAATTGGTCGTATCATTTCTGGTGTCCGCATGATTATTTCCTACCCAGCGGGGATCTTTGAAATGCCGTTTCGACGATTTCTCTTGTTCACCGCTATCGGCTCGATTCTTTGGCCACTCATCGCAGTCACGGCAGGAGTGCTCTTAGGCCCCCACGTCAAAACCGGACTAGCCGCCTTTCATAAGTACGAAATCCCCGGTATCATTGTTCTCGTTGTTTTGGCGGCCCTATGGTGGCTTTGGGAGCGCCAACGGCGAAAACGTCGATACCAGGGAAATCCCTAAGCTCTTCTTTTACTGCGTCTGATATCGACCCTCAAATACTTCTACCGCCGATCCGGTAAGATAGACATTGCCGGACGCTTCATCCCATTGGCCCTCCATTATGCCACCGGGCACCTCAATCCGTGCCCCACGCTCCACTCCGTGACCTAACACCGCCGCAACCAATGCCGCTGCAGCGCCGGTGCCACACGCCAAGGTTAGGCCCGATCCCCGTTCCCAGTGTCGCATCCGAATGTGGTGGGAGTCCACCACCTCCACGGAGTGCACATTGATCCGATGAGAAAACATTTCGTGATTTTCGATGCGGGATCCGTAACGCCTCATCGTATCCGCATCCCATAACGGACCGAACACCATCAGATGAGGATTACCCATGGATACACAAGAAATCAGGACGGTCTGGTCGCCAAGATCGAACATCTCCTCGAGACACGACGCGGTAGGGTTTCCTTGCATCCCAATGTCTCGGCGCATTAGAGACGGGCTTCCCATATTGACCCGGATCTTGGTAGCCTTCCCTTCGAAGTGTTCCAAAATCTCGGGATGGCGCTTCCCAGCCCGGGTTTCAATCGCCAATCCACTACGCCATTGATGGCGGTCATAGAGCCATTTCGCCATAGCTCGGAGCCCATTACCGCACATCTCGGACTCCGAACCGTCGGCGTTGAAGATTCTCATCGACGCTACGGCCGTAGCGTCTTGTGCTGGCCCAATCAAGATAATGCCATCTGATCCGACGCCAAAATGGCGGTCACTCATCGCCACGGCTATTGCACTCCAGTCATTAGTCTGGTGAGATTCCATCCCCCGTACGTCGATAAAGAGATAGTCGTTACCGTGGCCATGCATCTTGGTAAAGGTCAACATCATTTGTGCGTGCCCTCCTAAGCCTACTTCGCGCCTGTGATCTCAGACCAGGCTCGTTGTCGGTTCCATCCAGTTCCTAGAATACCGTTTCTCGTAGTCGGGATGAAGTCGGCCTACGAAATTTATTAAACGTCACGTCGTGTGCCGGGCTCGAATTGTGTTAACTTCGTGCGACCCGACTTGCCACACGCTTTGCAGGTCGCAGTATTGCATCTCTCAAGCCCGAACCAATTTGCACGAATCCTGATGCCAACACAACGATGACCCAATCTCCCCAACCAAGAGGGTCTGTCTTAAACAAATGCCCCAAATCGGGAACATAGACAATGGACAAAAGCATGAGGATGGATGAACTGACCGCCGCGATAATCCAACCATTGGAAAACAAACCAACCTCCAAAAAACTTCGATCTTCCGTGCGGGCATCGAAAACATGAAACAGTTGGCTCATGATCAATGTCGCCAACGCCATCGTACGCGCTTCTCGGAGTCCCATCCCTAAGGGACCCGTGGCCAGTAAGAATACCAAGATCGTACTCACGCCGATGAGGACGCCACGAAATCCGATTTTAGTCCCCAGCCCCCGAGCAAAAATGCCTTCCCGCGGATGGCGCGGTGGTCGAGACATCACACCGGGTGTTACAGGGTCGACGCCGAGTGCCATGGCAGGAAGCCCATCGGTGACTAGGTTGACAAATAAGATTTGAATTGGCAGCAATGGCAAAGGCATCCCGAAAAAAGCTGCCAAAAACATCACCAAAACCTCACCCACATTGCATGCTAAGAGATAGCGGATAAATTTTCGGATATTGTCGTAAATAGATCGCCCTTCTTCGATCGCTTTGACAATGGTCGCAAAATTGTCATCGGTCAAGATCATTGCAGACGCCTCTTTGGTGACATCGGTGCCGGTTATGCCCATCGCGATCCCGATATCGGCCTCTTTCACCGCAGGAGCGTCATTGATCCCGTCACCCGTCATCGCCACCACATCTCCCCGCTGTCTCCACGCCTTGACGACACGTAATTTATGGGGCGGAGACACCCGAGCGTACACCCGAATGCGTGCAACTCGGCTAGCGAGCTCTTCATCGCTTAATAAATCTAACTCGCGTCCCGTGATCACCTCATCATGCGGGCCAAGCATCCCCAATTCGACTGCAATCGCTTGCGCCGTTTTGGGGTGGTCTCCGGTAATCATCACTGTTTTAACCCCAGCCCGAGTGGCCTCTCGCACGGCTTCCAATGCCTCTGGTCGCGGTGGATCGATCATCCCCATTAGCCCTAAAAACACCAGATTCTGCTCCCAGCGCCGACTGTCTTCTCGGATTGCGAGCGGCCGATATGCTACCGCCAACACGCGTAAAGCGCCTTCCGCCATCCCGTCATTTATTTTGAGAATTTCTTGCCGTGTTTTTACATCGAGCGGCAGAACTTCTCCCCGTTTTTGAAATCGGGTGCATAGATTAATAATCACGTCAGGTGCACCCTTCACGTACACCGACGATGGCCCCTCCCCCGGAACCTTTACCGATACGGCCATGCGTTGGCGCTCCGATTCGAACGGAATTTCGTCCGTCCGCAGATAAGCACGAGCCAGGTCGGACGGACGTCTGGCCCCAGCTTCCACCGTTGCCCAAAGCATCGCGATTTCCGTTGGATCCCCTTGACCCACGCCGTTGGCAACATTCGGTTCTTCCGTGTTTAAAGAGGCGTTATTACATAAAGCCGCTCCTTGCATCAAGTGGTCAAAATCTTTGCGGTCCAAATTGTGCGCTGCGTCCCGTGCATCTGCGAAGCTCCCTTGATCTCGCTTCCAGTGCGCACTCGCTGTGGACATCTCGGTAACCGTCATCTGATTGCGGGTCAACGTTCCTGTTTTATCAGAGCAAATCACCGTAGTGCACCCCAATGTCTCTACAGCCGGCAATCGTCTGACGATGGCATGGGAGCGGATCATGCGTTGGACACCAAGCGCCAATGCAATGGTCACAATA
Organism: Bacillota bacterium; assembly: GCA_021795465.1. Taxonomy (GTDB): domain Bacteria; phylum Bacillota; class Sulfobacillia; order Sulfobacillales; family Sulfobacillaceae; genus JAKADJ01. The sequence goes on along the minus strand of JAJYPK010000144.1, from coordinate 4,619 downwards.
GCAGGAAGTCCCTCAGGGATAGCGGCCACAGCCAGGCTGACCCCAGTAAGAAACATCTGGTAGAGAGGTTCTCCCCGAAATAAACCCGTGACAACCACAACGCCAACAATCAGGAGACTCAAGATAACCAGGATCTTACCAAGTTGTTCGAGACGGCGTTGCAGCGGTGTTTGCTCTTGCACCGTCTCCCGCATCAGGTGCGCAATCATTCCCATTTCGGTATGCATGCCGGTTTCTACCACGATAGCCCGCGCCCGACCCCGACTGATCACAGTCCCCATGAACACCATGTTGGACCGATCTCCCAACGCAAGCAATGGGTCGGATAATGCGTCAACCTGCTTGGCAACGCTTGATGATTCCCCGGTTAATCCCGCCTCTTCAGCTTCTAGACCTCGGCACGTCAACACGCGAGCATCAGCCGGCACCTGGTCCCCGGCTTCTAATTCGATAACGTCACCCGGAACCAATTCACGGGCCGGGAGCTCCACCAGGCGTCCTTGACGCAACACTTTTGCCGACGGTGCCGTTAAGGCCTTTAACGTTTCCACAGATTTTTCGGCACGGAATTCTTGCACGAAACCCAAAACCGCATTCATAATCACAATGGCCACAATGGTGATGGCGTCGCCTAATTCACCCAATAAAAAAGAAATACCGGTGGCCCCCAATAGGACCAAGACCATAAAGTCTTTAAACTGACCAAAAAAGATACTTAAGGGCGAAACGAGAGGCGCTCCCAATAACGCGTTAGGCCCTACCTCAGCGAGCCTCCTATCCGCATCTTCTACGTGTAGACCCCAGTCCTTATCTGAGCGACACTGAATCACCACTTCTTCCGCCTTCAAAGTATGCCACAATGTCCCCATGGGGATCCCTCCTGTCCATCCTCGTCCTATGGCTATGTCCCCCAAAGGCACTCCAGAACCTTGTCTCCAAGCACCCCATTGTCAAACAAGTTCGCGCACGTGGCGCATAAACCGGGAACTAGTTCGGATAGACTAGTCATAAATCATGGTGACTAAGAGATTTATTCGGACACATCATGCATGATAGTCGTCATTGTTCAGTGACTGTTCTCTGTACCGGGAACCTAATCGATTGATACGGGGGAACGCATTTCATGAGGTCGCGCCATAACCTAAGAACTGATCGGAGATTGAACGCCCCAACAACCACCCCCTCCCATGAGTGGTCGGCACCTAAGCTCATTTTTTCCCTCCTCATCGTCGGGCTATCAGGATTTGAACTGATGATGGGAACCTCTCTGGTTCGAGCTTTAGCTTCTGGCCATAGCCAAGGTGTGCCTTTACTCGCCGTGTTAAGCATCAGTCCCGCCATGACGCTAGTAGCCATGAACCTTTCCAGCCGTCGTTTTCTCGCAAAAAATCCTCATCCCGGTGAGTATTTACATGTGGTTCCACCTCGTATTGTGGGCACCAACGAGCCCCCCTTGGAACCATAGACATTTCAGCGCTACTCGGTTTGCCAGGAGCCCGCGGGTGAACCTTATCACGGCGTTTTCCCCAGGAGCTTATCAAGTGCGCCTTATATCCCCCTGGGCAGGGAGATATAAGGCGCTCGCCGTCAGGCGAATCTTTGGTATTGACACGCTCTTGTAGTTGGGATATACCCTCTATCACAAAAGTAACCACAGACTGGATGTCGAGCGAGTGGCGGCAAATACGGGAATTTCCAAGGTTAAGCCTCACGTCTAGACGGCACATACCCGTCAGAAAAAGCAGGCGCCGTCATGATCCGTCTCCCCACTCAACCCTACCCCGCCTGTCCCAATTTATCCGAGGCCCACCTAGAGGCTTGACGCCAACCCTCATCTTCGGGTATGACAACCACAGATAGAACACCGAGGAGGGCTTCCCCCTGAATGTGTTGATTGTCGAAGATGAGGTGCGCATCGCTCGCCTCATGGCACTTGAGTTGGGACATGCCGGATTTACTATAGCCACCGTCGCAACGGGTCAACAAGCACTGGTCGAGGCTCATACAGGTCACTTCGATTGCTTGATCTTAGACGTGATGCTACCGGACCTGAGTGGTTTTGAAGTGTGCCGTCGCGTGCGGGAAATGGGCGATACCCCCATCATCATGGTCACCGCGCGAGGCCAAATTCCTGACAAGGTGGCCGGTTTAGAGCTAGGTGCCGATGATTATGTAGTCAAACCCGTGAATACGGAAGAACTGTCGGCCCGGATTCGCGCCGTCGTCAGGCGTCGGCCCCGGGGGGCGATTTATAGCTCGACCATATACACGGCCGCCAATCTCACGTTATCACCGGATCAGCATCAAGTCATGGTTAATGGTGTCGCCATGGCCCTCACACCCCTGGAATTTCGCATGCTGGAGCATTTTTTGTCGCGACAAAATCGGGTGCAATCCCGCCAGGCTTTACTGGATGCGGTATGGGGCGTTGACTTCATGGGTGATACCAACTTAGTGGACGTAACCGTAGGGCGTCTGAGACGGCGACTCCGAGGGGAGCGGGCCGACATCACCATTGAGACCGTGCGGGGTATCGGTTACGTGCTTCGGTCGACACGACCATGATGGGGATTGCTGGTCGTCTAACGACAACCCTAGTGGCTAGTCTGGCGACCGCGCTGTTGGTCCTCGGTGGAAGCCTCTTACTGAATCTGAGCGACCACCTGGTGATAGAGTCCACCAAGGAAGCCCAGGCCGTTGCGCGCCAGACAGCGAGACTCGCCTCCGTCGGTGTCAATGGCCAGGAACTCTCTTTGAACGACCCGGGCATGCTCGGGGCGGCCGTAGGCCGCTCTCACCTCTATCTTCAAATATCCCGTGCTCACCAAGTCATTCAAAAAAGCAGCGACCTGGGATCCACCATCCTGCCAATCCAGGCGCCCCCGCGTCAAATCTTAACTTGGGGACACTTGCCGCTTTGGGGCACTGCGAGCCCTCTAGTCCGCATCGGTCCGGCGAAGATCCCCGCCGTTTATGCTCGCGCAGCCGTCATCCGGCGCGGCCAAATTAGTGGATACGTAGAGTCGGCGGTCTCGATCCAATCAGCTTTACGGTCCGTGCAAACGGTGGGCGCGGGACTCATACGTGTCGGCATCACGGTCATGGTCATCGCGTCCCTTCTCAGTGCCCTCTTTGTTTACCGCGCTTTTGACCGCATCCGGCATCTCAGTCGTGCAGCCCGGAAAGTGGAGTCTCTGCAAGACTTAGGACGCCGAATACCCGTCAAAGGACCGCGAGATGAAGTCTGGGAACTAGCCCAGTCCTTTAACCACATGATGAACCAACTCGAACACGGCTTTCAAGGACAACAGCTTGTTATTGCACAAGCCTCGCATCAACTCAGAACACCTTTGGCCGCCGCCGTTGGCTATGCCGCGATGTTGAAAAAATGGGGCAAGACCGACTCGGCCTTAGTATCCGAAGGGATCGATGTCATCCACGAACAACTGCAACGATTGGATCGCATCATCGAGGTCATTTTACGCCTGGCCGAACTCGAATCCACGGGAGCGGAACATTTGATCCATACGGAGGTCGGACAGTTTCTCCGTGAATGGCAGGCCCACATCGATAACAACGTCCTTCTCGCCACGGGACCTCGGGTTGAACTCGACATGGACGAAGAGATGATGGCTGAAGCCCTCAATATTTTGGTGGAAAATGCCAACCGGCATGGAGGAACCCAACCCACGATCACCGTAGGCTGGCGTGTAACTAAGAGAACCGTCGAGGTCCGTATCGAGGATAACGGTCCCGGATTTCCACCGGATGCAATTCCCCACGTATTTCAACCCTTCACCAAGGATCCTGCTAGTATTGGCTCGGGTCTTGGTCTTGCATTAGCTCACGCCCTCATCCAGCGCCAAGGAGGGCATATAGAGGCGGAAAACGTTGTGCCCCACGGTGCTCGCCTGATTATCACTCTGCCCCGCACATAATTTAGTAGTTCCCTGCCCAATTTGTCATCGTTCTGTCATCGTCCCGTCCAACGAGCGTCATCTTAGGGGGCTATCCTGTCACTGTAGGCCTGCATGACAGGTCCACGAAGAGGAGGTTCATCCATGAAAAAACTTCTCATCAAGCCCATCGTTGGGGCCCTTGCGGCTGCAGGTGTGCTTGGCGGCTCGGCGTCGATCGCAAGCGCGCACTCACTGCCCACATCAAAATCCGCCGTCACGTCGACGTTTGGAACCGTCAGCACCAAGCAAACGGATACGGGTCCAAACGTACAGTCGGGAGCCAACCTTCAATCCGGTCCGAACGTTCAGAGTGGTGCACAAACCACGGGCGGCGGCGCCGATGGTACCACCGCTGGCGGTGGCCGCTAACCACATAGACCCAACTCGCGAGGGCCGCGCTTCACGGTCCTCGCTCCTATACATAGACTGAAGGGTTTGAACAGTTTCCTTAAATATTGTTTATATTTATCTAATAATGCAAAATCTGGATATGGAACGAAAATTGGTGAGTATTCACGAAGCTGCGCAATTTTTGGGGGGCACCCCGACGACCTTGCGTCGATGGGAGCGAGAGGGACGGCTCTTACCGGATGTACGGACTCGCGGCGGGGATCGGCGCTATGATCTGAATCGCTTGGGATCCGAGCCTCAAGGCTCGGA
>JAJYPK010000143.1 GCA_021795465.1 Bacillota bacterium | reverse complement strand
CTCTATTCATATCGGTTCTCGCGATGTCAGCCACGTACCTCCCAAAGACCGAGATATTGCTATGGTGTTTCAAAACTATGCGCTCTATCCCCATATGAGTGTGTTTGAAAATATGGCCTTTGGGCTTAAGTTGCGCAAAGTAGCTAAAACGGAAATCGACCGTCGGGTAAAGGAAGCCGCTGACATCTTGGATATTGGACAATTGCTGCACCGCAAACCTAAGGAGCTTTCAGGCGGTCAAAGGCAACGGGTCGCGCTGGGACGTGCCATTGTCCGTGAGCCGTTAGCCTTCTTAATGGACGAGCCTCTTTCGAACTTGGACGCCAAATTACGCACTCAGACCCGCGTCGAGCTGAAACGATTGCATCAGCGCCTTGGTGCCACCATCTTATACGTCACACACGATCAGACTGAAGCGATGACCATGGGTACCCGCATTGTCGTCATGAAAGACGGTATTGTTCAACAAGTCGATACGCCGGACGGGATTTATCATCGGCCAGCCAATCAATTCGTGGCGACGTTCGTCGGCACTCCGGCCATGAACCTCCTCAAAGGTCAACTGGTGCGACAAGGCGAGGTTCTGTCTTTTAGTTCCGAACAACAAGCCATCCAATTGACCGGCCTCGCTGCATCGGCCGTCAATCAGTTGTCTGACCCAGAGATGGTATTAGGAGTAAGACCGGAGGATGTCCATGTCGATCCGCAGCTAGTGAGCCGATTCCCGGAAACCCAAGTGTCCGCGGTCGTCCGCCTCATCGAACCCATGGGTCATGAGAATATGGTGTATCTAGATATAGGTACCCAATCCATCATTGCTCGTGCCGACAACGAATGGCACGGAACCATCGGGGACACCATTCGATGCGCATTCGATCCAAGTCGGATGCATGCCTTTGATCCGAGCACGGAACAGTCCTTGATGTAAGACAAACATCCGTAAGGTGAAGGGGCCTACATAAGGGCCCCTCATCCTTTGATACGAAAAATCCACAACTGTGACGGTTGCGGAAAAAATGGTGGAGCTTAGCGGGATCGAACCGCTGACCTCCTGCGTGCAAAGCAGGCGCTCTCCCAGCTGAGCTAAAGCCCCATATGGAGCGGGTGATGGGAATCGAACCCACGTGATCAGCTTGGAAGGCTGAGGCTCTACCATTGAGCTACACCCGCATCTTTTATGACAAAAAAATTGGCAGGCCAGGAGGGACTCGAACCCCCAACAGGCGGATTTGGAGACCGCTGCTCTACCAATTGGAGCTACTGGCCTGTATCTATGGTGGGCCATGAAGGACTCGAACCTTCGACACTCCGCTTAAAAGGCGGATGCTCTAACCAACTGAGCTAATGGCCCAAAATAATGGTGACCCCACCGGGATTCGAACCCGGGTTACCACCTTGAAAGGGTGATGTCCTAGGCCTCTAGACCATGGGGTCACTTTGGTGGAGATGAGGGGAGTCGAACCCCTGACCTCTTGAATGCCATTCAAGCGCTCTCCCAACTGAGCTACATCCCCGAGTGATTAACGGCCTACCCGCGCCTACTTATTATACAGACGGCCTGCCAATGGGTCAAGATGCATTACATCGGCATTTTTAAACGCTGTAAGAATCTGACACACAAATGGTATTATATCATGGAGACTCTAACATCACAAGTCTTGATCGGCGTTTAAACGGCGACAACTTGGTTCTTGCCCCCATGTTTGGCGAAATACATGGCTCGATCTGCCGCAGAAAACAATTCGTCGCCAGTCATTCCTGGTTTAAGTTCGGCGGCTCCGACACTTATGGTGACACTAATCATTCCAGCATCTCGCCAGGCAAATCGCTGGTCCATCTCTTGCCGAATGCGTTCCCCCACCGTAACCGCTTCGTCCACGCACGATCCAGGTAAAATAATCACAAACTCGTCACCCGCATAGCGACAGGGCGTATCGTTGTCACGGACGTTACGCTGAATGGCTTGAGACAACATGGTCAGGTGGGCATCCCCTGCAGTATGCCCATAACGGTCATTGATTTGTTTCAAACTATCGGAGTCAATCACTAAGAGCGACAATGGCTGTCGCGTGCCAAAGGCATGTTCTATCGCTGACGACAAAATCAGTGAAAATTGTCGGGCATTGGCAAGCCCCGTAAGGTGGTCCGTCAGAGCGATAGCTTGAGTGGCCTGGTAGAGCTGCGCATTCTGGATAGCAATACTGGCTTGGGATGCAATAGCGGATAAAAATTCGAGATGGTCGGCATCATATTCTTTGTGATAAGACTGCGCCGAAATGGCGCCAATGATACGTCCTTCATGAACCAGTGGTGCCACCAGCATACCTCTTGGTTCCCGTTTCGAACCTGTTAACGTTGCGTTGTCAACATTCCCATGAAAGATCTTAGGTTCTCCCGTGGCGAGCACTGTCGCTGTGGGTCCACCAGGTGTCACTGGAAGAATTTCCGGAGGGTATTCCTCTCCATCATCATACAAATATCGCATCAACGCATGCTCGGGATCGTTCGGGATGTTAAGCGCCACGAAAAAGCTGTCGGTTTGCAATTCTTCAGCAACTTCTTCGTGGAGTGTCTTCAGCAATACGCTCATTTCCATCGTACGATTCACAATCCGACCCACGCGTTCAAGAACGGTGAGCAGTCGACCTCTTTTTTGTGCTTCTCGCTTCGCACTGTCATAACGGAGTTGGTTAATAATGATATCCGAAAGCGTCTCGACAGCGGCATCAGGTGCCGGGTCAGAAAATTTCTGGGTGCCTAACACCAACATTCCTACCATGTGGTTTTTGTCGGTTAAGGCGGCCACCGCAATCTCTTTCACGCCAATTTCGGCTAAGCGATGGTCATTGACGGTGGAGTCTACGTCCTTTAGGGCGTGAATCCCTAGTGTTCGGCGCTTCAGGGCCCATGCCTCCACGCTATTTTCGTAGACATAGCCCAGGGGATCGAGTTGATCGCGATTTATTCCATAAAGCGCTAATGGTATGAGATTCCCATGGGGGGTTAATTCCGCCACGTACCCCACCGTGGCACCTACCAGACCCGACGCATTGGCCAACAGAGTCGATAGGACCGTCGCGATATCCTCTTCTCCCACGACAAGTTCTTGCAGTGCCTTAAGAGAAGAAATTTGTTCGAGTCGTTGGTAGTTTATTTTGGCATATGAACGTGTACGACGAAACGCGACGCCTAAGAAGCCGGAGAAAAGAATCAGAAGGCCCAGAATGATGGCTCTCCACCAAAAAATTCGGCTGTCCCACCCATTGGTCACCAATCCGTAAATCAAGATAACCCCAACGGATCCGATACTCGATCCGCGCAACGCTCCATATGCGGTCAAAAAGATAGCTTCGGCTCCATAAAGTATGTAAAGTTGGCTAGAAAGCCCACCGGTTAGAGTAATTCCATAGGTAATCAAGATGACATCAAGGGGAATCATCAGCAGATTTATCTGGCCGAGCTTTACGGGGGTCAATCGGATAAGGCCCAACGTGATGGCGAGATAAAGGACCCAGGAGACAAATACCCATTCGCCTCGTGGACTACCGAGAGCAAAAATTGCGATAACGATCCAGAGAAGGGACCGCATCAAATATATGGCGCGGTGCATTTCAAATATCCGCCAACGGCCTTTTTCGCTCACGGTCGACACCCAACTCCTACATAGCCATAAACATAACGAGTCGATAGTCATTAATAGTTCGAGTACTTCTCCTTTCATTCGCCAAATTCCTCTATTATCCAAAAAATAATTTCTTTACCCTCGATAATCGCTATTGCGGTGGGGATCCCATCGCGCTAGGCTTAGTGTTCCACGGAGCAATCGAGCGAATTTCCATGCCTTGAGGTTGCATTCGCCCACTCACAGCCAAAATTGGGTGTACTCGCCCAAACAGCCAATGCCCAAATTTCTGATACAAGGCAGACGACAATCGAGCCTCCAAGATACCGGTTTCATCTAATAGCGAGAAGAACACCACGAGACGCCCACTGCGTGTAGGTGGTCGATGGGGACGGATCAAATAGCCGACCGTGCGCCCCATTTTCCCGATCGACAAATTTTTCAACTCGTCTGTCGTGGCATACCCGGTACGCTTCAACTCATCTCTCCAAGGTTCCATCCACTGTTCGTGTTGACCAAATCCGCAAATCTTATAGTCCCAAAGCATCTTTTCTTGCCGGCCCCAAACCCGTTGTAATCTTTGCGTAAGAAACCCTAGTCGATTAGCCCCGCTAAGGTCCAACAAGAGCCCCTCCCGATCGGGAGCCACCTCATCAAACGCCCCCACCTGGACCAAAGCGTTCAGCTGATCCTGTTTAATCGCTAGTCTCTCCTGGATTTGACTAGGATGTTGCCAGCCACCCACTGGACGATGCACCACCAGCGCATCAGCCAATTCTTTGCCAAACCCTCGCATGAAAGAAAACCCGATACGTAAAACTCCCTCCGATTCCAATGTAGCGCAAGCCTGGCTCTGATTGATATCGATAGCCTTAATCGCAATGCCCCGTCGCCGTGCTTCAACTAACAGCACATCAATCGGGTAATAACCTAAAGGTTCGGCATTGAGTAATCCCAAGAAGTACTCTCGGGGATGATGCTCCAGCAAATATGCCGTGCGGTAGGCCGTTTCGGCAAAGGCTGCCGCATGCGCTTCGTTAAATCCGTAGCTCGCGTACCCTACCATTTGCTGGAACACGGCCTCGGCTACGTCGGAGGTAATCCCCCGGGCTGTTGCCTTTTGCTTAAATTTCTCCCCCAATTGCTGCATCGTCTCATGAGACCGTCCATGGGTCATAACGCGGCGCAAGGCGTCGGCTTCTCCGGGGCTAAACCCTGCAAGTGTGCTCGCGATGGCAATCACTTGTTCCTGAAATAAGACGACCCCATAGGTTTTAGACAGAATAGGTTCTAGTTCCGGGTGCAAATACGTCACGGGTTCGAGACCTTGACGACGCGCAATAAACGGTTCCACCATATTTCCCTTGATCGGTCCCGGTCTTATCAGGGCTAAACTGGCCACGATATCCTCCCATCGGTCGGGATGTAGGCGTTGCGCCAAGGATCGCTGCGCTGGGCTTTCCAACTGAAACACGCCGATTGCATCCCCTTGATCTAATCGTTGATAGGTAGCCTCGTCTGAATGAGATAATCGTTCGTAATCAAAGTTTGGGTCTTGCGCCTCAATTTCTTTGACCGTCATATCAATCGCGGTAAATGTTCGCAAAGACAAGAGATCCAGTTTCAATAACCCCATCAATTCAATGTCGCGTTTATCAAATTGGATAATCTGAATCCCTTTTTCAGACCACTCTCGCGGACTTACCGAATCCAGTGATTCTTGACTTAATACGAGTCCCCCAAGATGCGTTCCGATGTGCCGAGGCAATCCCACGATGGTCCGAGCCCAGTTAAGCATCAATTTCAACCGCTCGCTATCGGGGTACTGGCGCAATTCTGGAATTTCATCCCATCGTGAAACCATCTCGTCGATAGACAATTCCGGCAGAGACTTAGCAAGCGCATCTAATTCTCCGGGGGGAAAGCCTAAAACCTTACCCAATTCTCTTACCGCCAAGCGAGCCCGAAATGTCTGATAGGTAGCCACCTGGGCTACATGGTCGGCACCATATTTCTGGCGGACATACTCTGCTACTTCGTCGCGCCGTTTGGCGTCGAAGTCGATATCGATATCAGGAGTCTCCTGCCGTTCGCGACTCATAAACCGCTCAAAGAGCAATTGACGCGAATACGCATCCACATCGGTAATTCCAAGGCAATACGCTACCACCGAGTCAGCTGCCGACCCTCGTCCCGCAAACCGTATGCCGGCTCTCCGGGCAAATCGCGCTACATCCCACACAACAAGAAAATAGTCGGTAAACCCCATGTCACGAATAATGGAAAGTTCATGACGAATCCGTGATTGCACCTGGGCAACATGGGTTCCATAACGTTTTTGTGCGCCTTGCTTAACCAATGCCGCCAGATATCTCTCTGACCCTTGACCTGACGGTAAATCGGGATATTTAGGATAGTGGGGCTTACGTAAAATGTCGGGCGTTTCTAACCGTTCGGCTAGTGCTTGGGTGTTGCGAATCGCCTCGGGCCAAGACCCTAAAGCAGAAACCATCGCGTTCCATGGTTTAAGGTAATTTTCGGCATTGAGATAACGTTCGGGCCCAACCTCTTCGACTCGTTGGCCCGTACGAATACAGGTCATGAGATCAAAAAGTCCAAAGTCCTCTTTACGGGCGTAACGCACCGCACCGGTCGCCACCAATGGGAGATGAGTCGATTCGGCCACGTGATCTAAGAACTGAAATATAAGACGGTCTCCGGGTAAGTAATTAACGGTTAGTTCGATAAATAAATTGTTCGTTCCAAAAATATCAATTAATCGCGCCGTGATTTCCGGGATCTCGGCACGACGCCCTTCTAACCAGGGGCGCGCTATAATTCCTTGACGATCGCCGGTCAGAGCGACCAGATTCCGTCCATAGCGCTCGAGAGTCTCCCAGCGTACACGAGGCTGTTTTCTCGGAGAGTTTAACAGAGCTTCGGTGAGAAGACGCGTGAGATCCGCATAGGCTTCTGTTCTAGGTACCAACAACACCAGTTGACCCAAATCCTCCACAACAATTTCGGCCCCGACAATTGCCTTAATTCCTACCTCCGATGCGGCTTCTAAAAAGGTGGGCACTCCCGATAGCCGAAACGTGTCGGTTAACGCCAACGTCTTGATATCCTGGCGAAAGGCTTCAACCACTAGTTGTCTGGGTGTCGAAGCGCCCGCCAAAAACGAAAAAGCCGAATGCGCATGAAATTCTACACCTCCCACAATTCTTCCACCCAACGCCACACTGAAGCCATCAGAGAACGAGGGCGAATCCGATAATGATGTCGACCTATCGTCAACACCTGGCGCTCGATTGACTCGTCCAAAATCGGAAATTGAATAATTTTAGCCATCGCAGAATCCTCCTCAATCGTATACGTGAAACATCCACCATTGATGTGTTTGGGGGTTACAGGCGAGTTCAAACACACTATCTTTTTGCCCCTGAATTCTCCAAAACCACAATTCGGGCTCTCCTCGCCACCATTCTCCGATGTCTCGCCAATAATCCATGACTCTGACAATCGATACATATTGCTGTCTCCACACGAAGGCATACGGTACTTGACTACGAACCCACACTTTTTCCAAAGGTTTCATGGCGCATGGGTCTCCCGCATTCGCCAAATATCCCAGAATTGTAAATGAAGCTCCCGTCGAGGAATGTCAAAATTCGAGGAATGTGTGAGGACACTCGTCCGACTTTTTTTATCCATTTTCCACAAATCTAATTGCTGGGCTTTGACATACTCAGGGTCATCTACCTCTAAGATGACCTTATCCGGAGGGGCGGATGGAAAGACTTTCAAAAGGATCAAAACCCGGCTAATAATCCGATTCCGTTCAGAGACCATCTCTGGCCAATACTTCTCGCGCGTTTCAATCCCTTGTGGGGTCTCCCAGGTTAGGCGCAAATGTGCCATCCCCCGGTTTTCCTGTCGAAGTCGGTCGACTAATTCTTGCGCGATTTGTGCCATGATTTCTCCTAATCCTTGCTCAACACCTCCATCTAGGGGACGCGCAATACGAATCGATACGCGGCCTACTCCCGTGTTTATCGGCAATGCACGGACTTGTTCCAATAATCCGGGTATCTCCCCCAACCGCGTCCAGCCACGGCGCCGCCACTCGTGAACGCGTTTCGGCCAACGTGTCTCAACATACTCTAAAGGTACACGAGGCCAATACATGGATTCTTCTTGGGGATGAATGACAAATACTCGCACCCCTTTAATAGGCCAGGTTTTGAGTCCAAGCGATTCCCCTTGAACGCAAGCCCACTGAGCTAATAAAGGATGGCTCGCTACACCAATATCAGCTCTTAACGCCCAGCGGGGGACGACCTCTGTCATCAACGATTCTAAAGCTTGTGGTTGGATTCGGGGCCATTCCCACCACCCTTCCCGCGGATCTTCTTGCAAGTAGGACACCGCATGTTGCTGCAGCCAGTGCATTCTTTCACGGCTCCCTTTTTGATAATGCCGTTCTTGCCACGGCACCATAACGGCTTGAGGATATCGCCACTTTAATTCCTTTAAGAGCATTCCCGAACGCACTCCCAGATCCCATCCTTGGGCGTCTGTATCAAATACCCGATCGCCTTGAAATACCACAAAAGGTCCCAGGGGTCGCGGGGCATATTCTCGCGTCAAATGTCCTAGTTGCCAGTATATAATGCCCAAAAAATGCCCTTCTTTCCGGTTGAAAACATTTGTTCGTAATTTATTATACGCTAAAATCCTAAATATTCAAGAGGAGAT
>JAJYPK010000142.1 GCA_021795465.1 Bacillota bacterium | reverse complement strand
CTGCGGCATCGCTCCGTTGCAAAGCCCGGCGAATGGCCGATTCGCTGGGCGGGATATACCGCCCTTTAAAGCGAGCTGCGTGGAGGGTGGCGAGTTGTTCTTGTGTGAGCCCATCGGCCCACTCCCCGATCGTCAACAAAAGCTATCCGCGCGCTTTGACTTTCTGAGTTTCACCAAGCAGGGCGTTAGGCCCCGTCCTTCAGGTCGGGGAGGCTTCCACTAAGCGCATATGAACGGCAGTTCGACTCGAGGTCTTTAAAAGCGTCGACGGTCGTGTACTTGATGCCCATAAGTCACGACGGCGCCTGACTTTGAGCCAGTTCGCCTTGAGGTTCCTGCAGTCGACGGACCATCGGGGACAACAACCAGAGTACCCCACTGACCGCACAGACAGAGGCGATCCACAGTGTGCCACGGAGACCCACAATGCTGGGCAGCCACCCTCCCAAGAGCGCACCAATCGGCCGAACTCCATAGTTGATCAAGGTGAATGCCCCGGCAGTGCGCCCTCGAACGGCGTCGGGCACCAACGCCAAGGATAGGCTCCCAAAGTTAATATCGAGCACCATAACACCGAATCCCGAGATTACCTGAGCGAGCGTCAGCATTCCGAGCGTCAGGAGATGCGCGCCTGATGCAAAGGGCACGAGCATCAGCGGCGTCGTAAATAGGGCAGTTCCCAACGCTAGGGCGTTCCCTGAACCCATCCTGCGGCCGATTACCGAAGCAGTCAACGCACCTACGATCGCCCCCCCAGCTCCAAGGCTGAAAATGACGCCGAGTGTGCCCGGATGGATGTGCAGGAAGCGCGTGACGTAGAGCACATAGAGGGCAGAGAACATGTAATTAAACAGGTTGATGGTTGATAATCCCAGCAATATCAGCCGGACAGGAGCCGCGGTCCAGACAAACCGCAATCCCTCTGTAATGTCATGGGGGGCGGTGGGCGCCCCGGCGGGCTCGGCGGGATGAATGGTGGCCAAACCCAAGGCGGACACGACAAATGATGCGGCATCGGCGACGAGCGCGACCGGTGCGGAGAGAATCTGGATCAAGGCCCCTGCGAGTGCGGGTCCCACGAATTGTGTGAGCGCACGACTGCCTTGTAATAGGGTGCTCGCCACCAAATATTGTCTTGGCGGAACCACAGTGGTGACAATCGAGGCATACGCTAAACTGAAGACAACCTCCGCGAGTCCGACAAGACCCGCCACCAGATACAATGGGGTCCAGCCCAATAGGCCAAGTCGATAAAGGACCGGGAGGGTGAGCAACAGCAGGACCCGCGCGAGATCCGCGGCCATCATCTTGTGTCGCCGATTTCCCCGGCGATCGAGCCAGAGCCCGATGGGAAGAGACAAGAGCAGGTACGGGGCTAATTCGAGGGCAGCCAGGTATCCCATCTGAGCTGCGTCGGCGTGTAAGATCAACACCGCCGTCAGCGGCAACGCCAGTCGGGTCACTTGGGTTCCCAGTAAAGACGCGGTTTCCCCCAACCAGAAACGGAGAAATGGCGCGTTTTGGCGGAGGAGCCTCCACGAGCCCTCCGGCTGGCTCACTGATGCTTTCCCTGGGAAGATACCCCCAGGGGATAGGTCCATCCGACGAACTGTACAAGGCGCGTGTCGTCACCAGCCGGGCGGTCTGCGGTTTTCTCAGCCCAGCGGATCAGTATAGCGCGCATGTCCTGGTTGAGCCTCACCAATTCCTCCAGAGTCAGGCTAAACTGAACATCGGTGGTCGTGGATGCGGCAACCCATTCTGCAGATTCGGAGGTCTTCCGACCATACCACTGCAAGAGTCCCGCGAAATACCGTTCGGCCAACACCCGATCCAATTGCTCAGCGGCATTCTGCCCGTCGGGCGTTGCCAAGGTCGACCATGTGGTCACATCTGCGGTTGCCCGCCATGGCCGTTTTCGACCCGGTCCATGGACCGCTTCCTCAACTAGTCCCCACTTGGCTAATTGCCGAAAATGAAATGAACAACTTCCCGCGCTCTCCTCGGTAAGTTCTGCAGCTTCGGTGGCCGTCAAGGGACCCCGGGTCCGCAAGAGAGCCATTAGTTCCAAACGCAGGGGATGCGCGAGAGCCCGCAATGATCGCGGGTCCGTCAGTTCCAGGGTTTTGATTTGCTTTGAGTTTTTCATAATAACAAGATATCTTTCAAAAGGTTTCTTGTCAATAAAGTGCCACTCCAAATTTTCGGGAATCCAGACCTTTTCTGGGCTAGTTCGTCTTTCGACGTCTCGTCATGCATCAATACCGCGGGAGTCGCCTCGTCTTGCCAAGTGTTCCCACTATGTGTTACTCAATGAGGAGTGGCAATGGATAGAGCAAAGGACTCCATTTGGCGACGTCCAAATTTGGTGAACTTGTGGATCTTTTCGGGGTTATTAGAAGTCAATAAGATAGCCCTCTATATCATGTTGCCTCCCTGGTTGTATCACATCACTCTGTCTCCTTCTAAAGTAGCCTTAACTCCTATTGCCGATATGATCGGGGTCGCGTTGAGCGGGATCATCGGCGGCCCCTTGGCTGACCACCATCCTAAGACAGCATCATTGGTTGGAGCCATCGCGGCCGCGATGTTGGTGCTTTGGGCCATTGTCACAGGTTCTCTAAACTGGTGGGTTATTTTACTGTGGACCTTGGTATTACATATCATTTATCGATTTCTAAGTCTTTCCCGAACGGTCATGGTAAATTTGCTCGCACGAGATCGGTTAGTGGAAGCAAACACTATCATGGGAACCATCTACAGCTGGGCTAAACTCGGCGGAGCTCTCTTGGCGAGTGGGTACTTTGTTTTTGGGTACAAGGTCCCGTTAATGCTCGCGTTAGCGTCCCAGATTTTCATGGTGCTAGTTATGACGCGGGTCAAGCTACCCACTCAAACTGGGTCAAGAAGTAAGTCAAGTTCATGGATGGCGATGATTGGGGAGGCCGTTCGGCATATTCAACAAAGTCGAGTCTTGCAAGGAGGTGTGGTGTTTTTTTCTTTGTTTATGATAGCCAGCGCGGTGTTTTCCAGCCTGTTTTATGTGTTTCTTATTCGTGTAGCCCATCTTCCCCCAGCGATATTTCCGATGGCCATGACGGCTCAGGCAATCGGAGGGATGGTTGTGGCGAGGTCGGTGACCTCACTCCACCGACATTGGCCCGCGCACGTAATCACGGCATTATCCATGGCGCTGACTGTCTTAAGCGAATTGATGCTCTTTGCAATCCCAGATGTCTGGTTAATTCTGATTTCGATGGTATTCGTCGGTGTCGGCACCCAAATAGGAGTAATTACTGCACAAACGGTTTTTCAACAGCAGGTTGAGGTATCGTTGGTTGGCCGTACGCTCGGGGTGCGGGCATCGACGGCGAATCTCTTGGCCATCGCGGCAAGTCTCCTTGCGTCCTTGTTGGTTCAGAGATTTTCTTCTCGGATTATCCTCCTCGGCAGTCTTCCTTTGCTCGCGATAGCCGTGGTTGTTGGCCTTCGTTCCCTGCAACTAAAGAGGAATCCCAGTACGTCGAAGTCGGTCTCTTCATAGCTCGTACACTGCGGTGGCAAAGCGCTGCCAACTACCGCTGCTGAATCCGCTCCCCTCGCAAACAAACCAAATGTTCCCGTGGGAGAGGATCTGGGAGTTCACATGTGATCATCAGTCTTCGGGCGGAGCGGGGACTATCCACGGGGTATCCGCACTCATTTACTTCGCGGTAATCACGGTGGTGGGTAAATTGTGCCCTGGGAGAACCGTATTCAGGAGATATTGCAGTAGGAGTTTTCATGGATCAGCTTGGTAAGACGGGGGTACCCCGTGTTCAAGACTGTCGTATGTATGTTGACCGGCGTTGTCATGGAAATGGTACACGGATCGAAATAACCATGATGTGGCTCATCGTGACTCCCATGACTGGCGGGACACACCCGGTGAGCCTGGGGGAGGATGTCAACAATATGTGTAGTAGAGAGTCAGGGAAGAGTCCCAACCGACTTGACACTGGTATGGCGCATTCTTTAGCATGGGTTACATAGATTCCACCACGGCACGCATCTCACTTCGGGACGTGCACCAGGTGGGACGTCTTGTAATCGAGGTGATGACGATGTTTGTCCGACCGGACCCCAACGCCTCAACCCGGCCTATATCTAAGCGGAAGCTGGCTCTCGGCATAAATTTGCTCGCTCTAGGGTCCCTGGGATCCATGGCGACCATCTTTCTGCGACCCCACCCGCTGTCGACAGAGCAGTGGGTGGGGATAGGATTGTACGGGGTGTTGTTTGTGACCGTACTGGCATCTACGGTGGCAATTCTGTTGGGCCGCACGCGATGGCTATCGCGGTTCGTCCGGCGTCGATAAGAGGATGATCTGGTGAACCGTTTACGCCCGGGTCTTTTACCGCTTGGGTGGTCCGGCGTGAGTGATGCATTTCAAAAGAACGCGCAATACCCACGCATATCTCTTTAACTTGTGCGCACATCATTACCGTCTCTTAAAGACATTCATCCCTGATCGATGAGTCACGCCGTGGGTAATATCGTCATAAGGACTTGCATTATTTCCTCCTTTCTGCTGATGAATGACCCCGGGCAAAACACCGACTTTTCGTCAACCCGACGGTTCACCACGAGCCTTTCGAGATGACAACACCTTATTAGTTTAGTGAGGAACCAATGGGGAGATTAGGCAGATAGGGGACCACTTGCACTTGATTCCATTGGGCGCCTTGGTTTAAAAAGCTTTGTACATTGCTAAAATGAACCAACTGGCTATTCAACACGAGATATACGGCGTGATGCCCCTTCGCGCGAATCAACGTGCCAGAAGAGACCCAAGGCACAGGCGTCCCTACGGGACTTCCCATGGTGGAGGCTCCGGGTGTCCAATTAAAATGATTGATTTCTCCCCACGTCAACCCCATCCCTAGAAATACGGTGGGGTTGGTGATGTAGTGGATTTTCCCTTGCCAAGCGATGTAGACCGCAGGAGCCTTACCAAAACGCAATAACTCCCCGTTATAATACGGGAACTCTGCTTTGGGAACGATGCTCCCCATAGGCCAAAAAATGGGTAAGGTCGTGATGGTTATGGCGGGATGTGGTTGTGCTCCCACAAGCCAAGTGGCTTTGGACGTGTTGGTGAACGGATAGAGAATACCTTGCAGCACAAAGTAGGTGTGTCCGGTCATCGCGTCATAGAGAATGGTGCCGGAATGGTAAGGGACCATGGTTGGAGCCCCAATCACATAGGGAACACTATTCGGTAACTTTTCTACGGTATAGGTGGAAGAGCCAGCAATTGTTCGGGCTTGCAGATTATTTGTTACAGGATACAACACTCCACCCAGGTATTCATACAATTGACTGGAACTTCCTAACGTCACTAATTGTCCATTTTTTGGTGTCGAGTACGGTGGCGACGGGCTGGGCGTCGGGGACGTGGGATTTCCAAAAGGCGTACCATTCGGATACATGTTCAAGACATCTTGCCAAGTGAATGTCACGGGAATCGCGGCATGGTTGGGTTTTACCGCACCGAGGATGTAGGTCATACTAAGCTGCCCATTGACCGTGGTGCTGGCGGCCCCAGCAATGCCCTGGTAGGTAGGGGGTGAACTCCAGCCGTTTTCGGTGAACACATCGTTGACGTTGAGCAAAATGTTGTCGCGGTGTCCCCAACATCCTGAAGGATTAGCGTTAGAGCAGTCGATGTTGAAGCTATTCAGTCCATCATTAAACATCCAGTTGAAATCGGCACTGAGAGGATTAATATCTGAAGCCCAATTGCTAGCCCACGTATAAAGAGTTTGCCCGGTGCTCAGTGTCCCGCCGTAAGGATCCGTGTTATTTTGTGCTCCCGTGAGAGCAAATTGATTCATCGACAGGTTCATTCCGGCTATGGGTGGAAGACCAAAGTCTACGCGTTCTAAATTAGACAAGACAAAAATTTGCTCCGCTGGCGTTAATGTGTTGTAGCCGGGAGGAAGGACAAGGGATCGGGCGCCTTCTTGCGTTTGCACTTGGTTAATATCATGGATGATGGCGGTTTCACACGCATTGGAGTGGTTTCCGAAAAGGGAACACGTTAGATAATAACCTGGTTTAGCATTCTGCGCAGGGTTGGGGATCCCAGAATAGTTGGGTGAGGCATATACGGGTGCGGATGCAAGTCCAAGGATCAAGAAAAGTATGCCCGCAAAGACCGTGGGATGCCATAACTTATTAAACACATCTAATTCCTCTTTTCTTGGTAATCAGAATGACGTGTATAATTAAGACGAATGGTCCAATATATGTCAATATTTGTTTTTGTTTGGACACTGATGGGGAACTCCGAGCTGATGAATGACATCTTCCACGGCATCACGACCGATGAAAAGGCCATCCCCGCAAAGTACATCGCTGACATGGTGTAGGCGATACCAAGGAGGCACTAGACGAGACCCAGAATGCCTCGTTACGGATTGTGGTGGTGCAACAAATTTAGCACGCCTTTCGTCATACTATCCGATAGATCTCGTACCGCAAGGATTCGTCTACAAACGCCATCTGTTGGGCGATCTCCGCATAGGCGCGATCAGTGAGGGTTCGCACTTCGTGAGATTCGTATCCGTTCAAGTCTTCATACTGATATATAAGTCGGATCGTGTTCATTTCTCCCGCGAGTCCGAATAACACCTTCGCTACGGCATATCCATGGGTTTCGGCGTATTCTTGATATCGCTTTGCCGCTTCGTAGAAGTCGGCTAAGTGCCCTGATGCCACACGTCCCGTAACATGAACTTCTATTGACATGAGTTCTTCTCCTCCGTATCTAAGCCTTATGTTTCACTATCGTACCAAAGAGGGGTTGTTCCACAAAACACCATCCAACACCATTCCATATATATCAGACATTGCTCTCTCAGAACAAAATAACTTCGTTTTGGGAAAGATCCACCGGATTTCTCAGGTCTTCTCCCTCCGGTAGATGTTCTGAACCCGGTGGTCCATTGATCGAGGGCAATGAATCGCTCATATTTAGTTACAGGAAGGTACTGAGGTATCTGTCCATGCAATGAACGGGGTGTATTACAAGGGACAGGTACGAACGGCCGAGTAAAAGGGGACCAGAACCGAATCGAGAATTCCGAGGCCAGGTGTTAACAAGGGCTTTTCACGTGCCATATGAGGGGGAAGGTACACCATAAAGATCGTTAACATCTTTACTTTCGTAGGGGTTTTCATGTTATTGGTGGGAATGAGTGGAGTGATACTGAGATGGACTTCGTCTGGGGGTTCGTCGATCGATACCATGTTCGCCATACTGGGATGCGTGGTAATCGCATTCAGTAATGGAGCACGAATGTTTCTAGCCGACCTCGAACGTAAGAAGAAATTGAACGGTAACTCGTAACGGACTCGGACTCCCTTACCCGCTGTACAGGTTCCCTAACCCTAGGACAGCAAGGGCACACTGCGACAGTATTCATAGCGTCCCCTTGTGGCATTGACGCGCTCTGCAGCGACAACGCCGGGGACAGAATGGTAGAAGGGTTTTAGGTGCGCACCAACCTTTTCACCCAGAGAGCTTTCCCGTTGTGATGATCGAAATCCGAACACTGTCCTGTCTCCCGGTTGAGGTATTTTGACGGGTAAGCGGGTCGGATTTCGGTGTTTTGCGTACGTTAAACCCGCGTGATTCGCCAGGGCAGCTTGTCATCCTCTCTCAAACGGATGGGTGCCGCAGGGCCTACAACTGCAGATCTCGGCGTTGAAACACCAAGACCGCCGCACCCCAGAACATCAGAGCCATGGCGATCAACAAGATCCCCGTCCAGCCAACGTGTTGCCGTCCCGCAACGATGGCGGCGGGGCGATATAAGGAGAAGAGGGATAAGTGACGCATCCAGGCCAGGCGAGGAGCGAGTCCACTGACTAATGACAGCACGTATTCCACCATGATAATGGACGCCCCAACACTGAGAGCACGTTGATCGTCGTGGAAACCTGCGGAGCAGAGGGCGATTATGCCCGCCAATACGGCAAACAGCAAAAAGGCCATACCATTCAGGGTGAGGAGTGTCTCGAACGTAAGGTGTTGATGCGGTTCCCAAATGGACATGGCGATTGGACTGGCCAGCGTAACCAGAAGATCCATAAGGAAGAGTCCTACCATGAAGACGAACCCTTGACTGAGCACCCATTGGGCGCGTGACACGGGGCTGGCCAGCCACGGCCCCGCAGATCCTCGGTCCGGCCCTTGAGCCAAGAGGCGGACCGCACCCGTTACCGTGAAGATCATCAATATCCACAGGTATAGCATGCCGTAAAACTCGCTCGTCACGTATGCTAGAGGACTCCCCAACCCTGCGGTTACCCCGGTAGCGGTGATAAGGCTTTTGGGGAGAGTCTTTAGCAGTGTCTCGATGCCTGGGGCGTGGGCAATGGACGGGTACAGCCACAAGAGTAAAAACACGTAGG
>JAJYPK010000141.1 GCA_021795465.1 Bacillota bacterium | reverse complement strand
GAAAGGGCAGATCATTGCCCAAGAAACGGTCGCGGGAACGTCTTCGTCAGCGAAATCCTCTTCGAAGAGTACGGCCACGACATCTACCGTAAATGTCGTGGCACCGGTGACGGGAACGGTTGCCACGGTCTCTGCTACCAACGGCCAAATGGTCGGCACGGGAACGCCGCTCTTTACCGAGGTGAAATTAAACCAGGTCACGGTGGTCGCCAATATCCCGGAAAGCAAAATTCGTCATGTGAATGTAGGTCAGACAGCCACCATCTATGTGGATGCACATCCCGGTGTCTCCTTTACCGGTACGGTACAGGCTATCCAACCCACCACGCAGTCATTTTTTTCGCTGATCCCTACGGCTGCCACTTCCGGTACGTATACCAAAGTGACGCAACGAATTCCGGTCATTCTTTCGATCAACACGGCGGGATTAGCGCTGCGGCCGGGTGAAAATTGCGAAGTCAGAATTACCATCCGCTAACCGGGGCCTGGATGGATGTGGGATAATCCAGATGATAGCTGGGGGATTGGCTATCATCTGGGGCTAGACCCGGCAGAAGGAGAGAAGATTGACGATGACAGCGCATCACATAAATCCGACAGACGCGGTGTGGTTAACTCATTTCGCCCAGGATACCCAAGACTGGGTGCAGTACCCCCTTGACCAACTAGCGCTTGCCTTGCTGGATAATTATTCGAGCACGGACCCCGCGTTACGAGACTCCCTATCTTATACCCTCTTGGAACGATTAATGAGTGAAGAACGTGTCTCAGCGAATACGGTGATCGAGGTTGCTCACAAATCCATCGACGCAGAGCACCTATTTTGGCGTATTGGGGAAAAAGAGACGGACTCGGTGTTTATGCGGGCCTTTTCCATTCTCACCGTGCCCATTGTGTTGCAGTACTATGAAAAACATCCGCCGATACCGGAACCGCTTTGGGATAGTCTCTTAGAGGCCACTCTGCGCTACGCCACCTTGGAAGACGATTGGCGGGGCTATGTTTTGCATAAGGGATGGGCGCACGCTGCGGCACATCTGGCCGACGCGTTGGGGAGCTTGGGATCTAAAGACTGTCTGGATGGTCGGACCGTAAAAGCCGTCTTGACAGCGCTCCATGACGTCGCGACGGTGCCAGTCGCGTTGGGGCATACCGAAGATGACCGACTTGCTTATGGCGCTTTTACCCTCATCGAGTCTCAAAGACTCTCGGCAGAGAGCGTCATGGCGTGGCTGGATTCGTTCCCATGGATCCCCGCGGGGAATGTCGGAATGGAAACCATTCGCGGTGCTAACGCCAACCACTTTCTTCGTAGCCTCTACTTCCGCTATCTCTACCATGACCCCAAGAGCCCACACTTAGCCCTGATCGCCGCGGCCGCGCGACGCTTTGACATTTTTCAAAGAACCCAAGGCTAATGATCCGGAAAGAATTGGCACTTGCCCCATGGGTACCCATCCAGACTACGATAAAGTACGATACAATCATCATAATCCCCCATGCTTACGGGACATCAGAATCGGTGCACAATGCCGATTGCAGCCATATGGGATGAAGGAGTCGTCAAACATGCGTATCTATACACGAGGGGGCGACAGAGGGAAGACAAGCTTGATCGGAGGGCAACGGCGGGAGAAGCATGACGTTCGGGTGCAGGCCTATGGGTCGATTGATGAAGCAGGGGCTTTTATCGGGCTCGCGATGAGCTATCTCCATCCCGAGCGCGACCAAGACATTTTGGATGTTCTGGCCGACGTCCAACAACGGCTCTGGGATGTGGGCGCGGATCTGG
Source organism: Bacillota bacterium (assembly GCA_021795465.1). Taxonomy (GTDB): domain Bacteria; phylum Bacillota; class Sulfobacillia; order Sulfobacillales; family Sulfobacillaceae; genus JAKADJ01. Next base: position 6,749 of record JAJYPK010000141.1, on the reverse strand, counting down.
CGGCTCCACCCGGTGCCCAATATACGCCTCGGACTCCAGACGATGCAGCAAACCACATCGAACCCCTCATCGATGGGTTTAAGGCAGAAGCGGATACCATAAAGACCTTTGTGATGCGGGGGGGAACCTCGGGTGCGGCGGCGCTTCACGTAGCGTGTACCGTGGTCCGACGGGCCGAGCGTACGATGGTGGCCCTCATGGCCGAAGAGGAAACGTCGTCGGCCAGCCTCAAATATATCAACCGCCTTTCCGACTTGTTGTTTGTTCTGGCGCGGGCCGTAAACGCCCGAGATCACCGACCGGAAACGGCCTATGAGGCGGGAGGCCAAGTGTTTCGAGATTAAGGACGTGACTAGTCAAGGGAGGGGTGTCGTGTGAATGTGGTGGTGGTCGGTGGCACCGGATATGTTGGGAGTGCCGTGCAAGAAGCCTTGTTAGCGCGGGGCCACCAGGTCAAAGTCATTGCACGGCACGGTAAGGTGGCAGATGGGGCCCGGTTTGTGCCGGGAGACGTCCGGGATATGGACTTGGTGACGCCTTTCATCGACGCGGACGCCGTCATTAATTTGGTGGGCATCATTAAGGAAGTTCCGGCCGAGCATATTAGCTTTGAAGGCATGCATGTCGAAACCGTGAGGCGTATCATCACCGCGATGTCCGCGACCCGGGTCCACCGCCTGATTCATATGTCGGCGCTAGGCACGCGGCCCGGGGCTAAGGCTCGCTACCATCGCACGAAATGGGTCGCCGAAGATTTAATTACCCACACCACGGGCCTACACTACACCATTACTCGGCCCTCCTTGCTATTTGGTGGAGGTGCCCCATTTTTTCAGATGATAGAGAGCCAGATCAAACTTCCGGTGACCCCTATCCCAGGCCCCGGCACGACATTGTTTCAGCCCATTTTTCGTGGGGATGTGGCCAGGTTTCTGGCATTGTGTGTCGATACCCCTCAAACGGTGGGACAAACCTATGAAATGGGTGGACCTCAAACCCTAGCGTTGAACGCGCTTTACGAACTGGTGGCCAAGGCCAAGGGGAAATCCCATATTACCCCTTGGCATATTCCTTATGGTCTCATGATGCAACTAGCGCGCGTAGGACAAAATCTTCCGGGATTTCCGGTATCGGTCGATCAACTGATCATGCTCCAAGAAAACAATGCGACCCAGGATCGACGGTGGGAAAAGTTTTGCCGTCCGATTACACCCATGCAACGAGACTTTTAAGCACGATGGGCTCGGATTTGCAACGAAGCGTTCGCTTGGAACGCAATAGTGGCGACCTGGTCGCGAAAGGTTTCGAGGCCAGCCTGCCATTCTTCGGGGGTCAACAGGTGGGATGCGTAGAGGGCGTCCAACTCTAGCGCTACGCGTTCAATTTCCCACTGGATGGCCGGATCATTGTGTTCAAGATGCGTCATCTCTGCCATCCATTGAGGTTCAATGGTGTGTACGGCAAACCCGGTTTGAGCCAGCCACACCGGGATCTTGCGTCCAATCTGTCGATCTCCTCCACGCTCTTGTTGGAGATGCGAGAAGGCGCTGAGCACCCGATCCCACGCCGGTGGTGCCGGGGGGTACTGGAGCACAAGGCCCTCATCGATATCTTCAATATAGACGAATCCCCCCGGGCGCAGCACTCGGTACATTTCTTGAAGCGCTCTTTTGGGATCGGGCACATGTTGAAGCACAAATCGAGTACAAATAAAGTCCTGGCTCTGCTCGGGATAGGGGAGTGCGAGAATATCACCCGGGATCCAGCGCACCTTATCTTGTAACCAGGTCATGGGTCCCATTAGTGATCGGGCCATCTCAAGCATGGTGGGATCGTGATCTACCCCATCGATTTGGCAAGACCATGCCGTGGCAATCTCCATCGTCATCGCCCCAAATCCAGATCCCACGTCGAGACCTTTGGATCCCGGCTGTATGCCAAGTTTGGCGATACCCTGGCGGCGACTGGCTGCGGTGTAGAGGGTCTGGAGTAAAAGCCAGCGATAACGAATCGGTACCGAATCTAAGAAATTAGCCAACGACGCGTCCAGCGCTTCTGCAAAAGTGTTTGGCATGGTAAAGCTATCCTATCATAAGCCGCTATGGTCCGCGCAATTGATGGATAAATGGGGGCGATTTACGCGGTCATCTGCGCCACAGCAGTCGATACCGTTGGCAGGGGCAGCCCGTACAGTCGGATATTTGATCTTGAACTTAGGTCTGTCGCGCGGGTATTGAGGTGTAAAAAATACTTGACACGATCCTCCCTGCCATGGTCCACTAAGAATTACCATCATCAGAAAGGAGGGGTTCATCATGCGCCTAGGCATTCGGTTCGATTGTGGGTTGGTTGATGAGGTGCGGCACAGATGGACTCTGCCTTTCGGGTAGGATCAGGGTCCACGTGTGCCGACCGGAATCTCCGGTCGGTTTTTTATTTGGAGATTTTTAGGAGGCAACAATTCTTATGGACAGCAAGATATCGGAAGGGGTTTCGGCCATCGAGTGCCACGGCGTCGGCAAGACCTTTAAGGTGGTGCAGCGTAACAAGTGGCATCGCGTGGCAACGATAACGCATGCGGTAAAAGGGATCGACTTAGTGCTTCCCCGTCATCAGATATTGGGCGTCTTAGGACCTAACGGATCCGGGAAATCGACCCTAATCCGGATGATGGCTACGCTTCTGATTCCCGATGAGGGAACGATCCAGGTGTTCGGGCTTGATGTTTTAGCGCATCGCATGAAGGTACGCCGTTTGATCAATCGGGTGTCGGTGGAAGCGAGTTTCTTCAAGAAACTCACGGCGCGTGAGAATTTAGCCTATGCAGCAGGGTTGTACGGCGTGCCGAACTATCAGGCCCAAAAGGATGCGACACGCATTTTGGAACGACTAGGCCTGGCGCGGGAGAAGCTGGTGGTGCCCTTGGAAAATCTCTCTCGTGGTCAACAGCAAAAGATTGCGATTGCGCGGGCTCTCTTGACGTCGCCAACCTTAATGTTGCTAGACGAGCCGACGACGGGGTTAGACCCCACCTCGCGCCGTGAAGTGCAAGACTTTGTGTTGCAGGTTCGCCAAGAGCACGATGCCACGATTCTGATTACCACCCATGACATGCCAGAAGCGGAGCGTCTTTGCGATCAAATTGCGATTATCGATGAGGGTCGGTTTGTCGCCTATGCCTCGCCCGAGGAATTAGTGAAGAAGTGGGGAGAGGGTCAGGGATTAGAACATGCTTTTTTTCGGCTGACCGGGCACAACTTGGATAACCAAGAACAAGAATCTTCTTAAATAAACTAACTAGGATTTACGGGGGAGCTAAAACATGATTGCTGTCGAGCGCGAAGCACGTGCGCTAGGGTCTATTGTGCGACGCAATTTTCATTTGATCCGGCGTTATGCCGGATGGGAAGTCGTATTCTTATTCTATAACGTGATAAATACGTTAACGATTGGTTTGATTGGGCTCTCCTTGCCACCGGGTCAACGGGCACATACGGTGGTGTTCTTGGCCATCGGGGCTCTTTTATGGAACTTTCTCTCCATTCTGTTTCAGGAGATTTCCAACGCGGTTTCGTGGGAACGTTGGGAGGGGACGATCGAATATAGTTTCATGGCCCCCATCCATCGCTTAACTTACCTCATGGGCGTCTGCCTCTATGCCGTCATCTATGGACTCGTCCGTACCGTCGTTATTTTGATCGTCGTCATGCTGTTTTTTCATGTGTCGATTCAGCGGGCCGATTGGATCGGCGCACTTGTCGTTCTCACAGCGTCCGCGCTTCCGTTTATTGGACTCGGCCTAATGGGCGCAGTTCTGCCACTACTGTCTACAGAGCGTGGCGCACAGGCCACGCAGATTATTCAAGGCGTGTTGCTGTTGGTATCTGGGGTGTACTACCCGGTCTCGGTGCTGCCAGGGTGGTTGCGATGGATGTCTTACGGTTCGCCGGCAACATACACGCTACAAGCATCACGTCAAGCCATTCTCGGGGGGAGAGCTCTAAGTTCTCTGGTTGGCATCTCCCTGGAACTCTTTTTGTCTGGATTCATTTTGGTCCCGATCGGTCTATTTATCTTTCAAACGGCTGAACGCTGGGCCATGCATCGAGGGACCCTAAAACGTAACGGTTAATAACCATCTGAACGATTAACCACATGGGTAAGAGGGCGCCCGTCGCGGTCTCGTTCAAGATTGTCAATGAGCCAGACCGCGGCGCGATCCATGTAATCGGGGAGGTTCCCGGCAACATGTGGGGTGATGAGGACGTTGGGAAATTTCAAGAGCGGGTGGTCCATCGGCAACGGTTCGGGAATGGTGACGTCAAGTCCTGCTCCGCCTAAGCGCCCTTCGGCCAACGCGTCAACGACGGCGTCTTGGTCGACCACCTCGCCCCGCGCAATATTAATGAGGAGCGTGCCTGGCTTTACTCGCTGCAGCCGTTCACGGTCGATGAGCCGGGTGGTCTCTGGTGTCAGCGGGCAGGCCAAGGTAATCACATCCGCCTGTGTGATCCGCTCATCTAGTTCGGAAAATCCGCTGATGTTTTGATCGGGCCGTGCGGTGCGGCTCATGGCGTCTACAGTCATGCCGAAGGTTATGCTATAGGCCCCAATTTGTTGGCCAATATGACCATAACCTACGATTAGGTGCACCTTATCTTCTAGGGTGGCTAAAAGAACCTGTTGGGACCGGGGGGTGGACCCTAGGTTAGGCGTCAAGCGTGTCAAACTTAGAATGAATGCCATCGCATGTTGAGCCACGGCGATTTGGTTGAGGCCCTTCATCGAAGTAATAGTGACATGCGGTGCTACCGCTTGGATTACGCCATCGACACCAGACGAAAAGGTTTGTAGCCATCGCAATTGGGGCAATTGGCTACAGATATTTTGTGTCGCTCGACCCCCTCCTGCTGCCAATATTGTGATGCCAGGGTCAAGATGATGCTCCAGATCCTGGGCATCTGAATAAAATGACACGGTAAGGTCGGGCCGAGAGGCTTTTATGCGTTGCTGCCACATAGCATTTATGTTACCAACGACGGCAAGGATTTCTGACATAGGCGTCTCCTTTGGGTGAGGGTGGTCGTAATATTATTGACATAGTAACAAATGTAGGGCACCGCGACGCACGAAATCAAATCTTTCTTAAGACCCGTCGAAATTGGAAGGGGGATGTTCGTGATGATCGGAATCCAGCTAACGACGTACGCATTGAGACGTTGGGTCAATCAGATTGTCGATGCCACCATGGCTTCTCCGAGTTTAGCCGAAATGGTGCAACACCATCTCGACATCCGGTGGCGTCGTCTAGGGTCTCGGATTGCCTACTATTCCGTCCAAGATTGCGATGAAGTTTACCTGGATTTACGCGTAGTGGACGCCAGCGGTTACCCCGACGACCTGTATGAACGCGCGCGGGCACTGATCCGGGTTGGTGTGAATGGTGCTTTGCTGTCGCCAGCCGATGAGGCTTCGGTGGCGCAATGGTTTCCTAATCAGGCGTTTCGTACGTGTCCACACTGCCAAAAGCCGTTCCAATCATGGTTCGACTACTACGGGCACCTGCACTTGGACCACTTTCCTCTCGCACAATAATATCGTGATGAATCTTGGTAGGGGATCCAGAAGGAAAATTTACGCGCCATGGCGAACGCATGCCATAGGGAGTGCTAAGGAGGGATAGAGTGCTAAAGGACAGCCTATTTCGGTTCGAACAAATTAAGAAATCCCGCGAACTCGGCGGGAGGCATTTCGATTGGATTCAGTGGGATTTATTACAACGCAATGCGAGGATTTACGGATCTCGCGAAGCCCTAGCGGATACATACTTCGGCGTCGATTACCAAGTGAGACGACGTCGGACCTGGCAAGAAGCCTATCATCAAGTCAATACCCTCATTGCCTCTATGTTGCGCCAAGGGTTGAGGCCAGGGGCCACCATACTGTCACATTTACCGAGCATGTTGGAGAGTGCCTATGTGGATTGGGCTACCTCGAAATTGGGCGCAGTTCACGCCGGGCTTAATGTGGACCTCGGGAAAGCGGAGACGATCGGGGCCATTAAAAAACTTTCTCCTGATTTGGCTATCATCGTGCCACGATGGCACGGGCGTGCGTTTCTTGAATGGTACCGCGAAGGCCGTGCAAGCGTACCCGGTATGCAACTGGTAGTTCTAGACCTTCCGGGGGAACCTTGCGATGCAGAAGATGTGATGCATTGGGATAACTGGCTAGATCCAAAAATTTGGGCTGACTTTTCTCTTGCGGACTTAGATTGGTTACAACCGAGCCCGCTGTCGGTCCATGAATTGTTGCCCACGTCGGGCACTACTGGGGTGCCCAAATTATCGCAACGGACAACGCTGGACTGGTTTCATGTACACAGTGTAGGAATTGCCGAACGGGCTGGACACACGGTCTACGATAGCAGAATCTTGATTGGACCTTTAAGTGGAGGGTCGGGTCGTTTGTGGGGCGTTCATGTTCCCCTATATACCGGGGGCCGGTCGGTGTATCTTACGGAATTTGATGAGGAGACGGTCTTGCGTATTTCGGAAGAAGAATCGGCTACCCTGTGGGTATGGAACCCAGCCCTCATTACCCGGGTCGTTACCAACCCTGGTTTCGCACACGCCTCATTGCGGCACTTGCGCCAAGTCAGTTATTCAGGCGCTCCGATGTCGTTCGAAGTACTAGATAAACTCTGGCGGCGAAATATTCACTCGTTCAACGTGTACGGGACTTCAGAA